>CADBMC010000140.1 GCA_902795635.1 uncultured Coriobacteriaceae bacterium
CATCAAGCACGGCTACTCCGACGAGGACATCGCCAAGGTCATCGGCGGCAACGCGATCCGCGTGCTGTCCGAGGTCTGGGCGTAGGCAGGTATTGGATTCCAGCCGGCGCTAGGGGCGGAGAAGGAGGCGAAGAGAAGCAATGGCGAACGTAGTCGAGTTCAAGAACTACAGCATGGGATTCCGTGACGATGACGGTGCGGTGTCGAACCTGCTCGACGGCATCAGCTTCTCGATCGAGGAAGGGAAGGCCCTGGGCGTCGTCGGGGAATCGGGATGCGGCAAGAGCATGACGAGCCTCTCGCTCATGCGCTTGCTTCCCGATGCCGCTGTCGTCCAGGGCGGAGAGATCCTCTTCGAGGGCAAGGACGTTCTGAAGCTCTCCGACAAGGAGATGCAGACGATTCGCGGCGACAGGCTCTCAATGATCTTCCAGGAGCCCATGACGGCCCTGAATCCCGTCATCACGATCGGGAGCCAGATCGGCGAGTGCTTGGTGCTGCACCATCCCGAGCTCAGCAAGGAGGAGGTCCGCTCGAGGGTCATCGACGCCCTCGATTCGGTCGGCATCTCCAACCCCGAGCGCCGGCTCGACCAATATCCACATGAGTTCTCGGGCGGGATGCGCCAGAGGGTGATGATAGCCATGGCCATCATCAACCATCCTGCCCTTCTTATCGCCGACGAGCCCACCACCGCCTTGGACGTGACGATTCAGGCCCAGATCCTGGACATCATGAAGAGGCTCAAGGGCGAGTCGGGGTCGCTGCTCATGATCACCCACAACCTGGGCATCGTCGCCGAGGTGTGCGAGGAGGTCGTCGTCATGTACGCAGGCCGCGCCATAGAGCGCGGCACGCTTGCGGCCATCTTCGACAATCCCATGCATCCCTATACGCGCGGCCTCATGGCATCGATTCCCACGATGCACTCCGACAAGGGGCCGCTGCCGACTATCCCTGGCACGGTGCCCACCGTCTACGACTTCAAGCCGGGTTGCCGCTTCGCCGACCGATGCCCGCACTGCAAGGACATCTGCACGCGCGAGGCGCCCCAGTATCGCTGGGTCGGTGACGACCACATTGTTGCCTGTTGGCTGTACGAGGGGGAGGGAGACGGAAATGCCTGATTCCGAGGCCCTCCTGAGGGTCGAGCATCTGAGCAAGTTCTTCCCGGTGAAAAAGCACCGCCTCTTCGAGGAGCAGTCCTACGTCCATGCGGTGGAGGACGTGAGCTTCTCGGTGAATGCGGGGGAGACGTTGGGCATCGTGGGCGAGTCCGGCTCGGGAAAGTCGACCTTGGCCCGCACCATCCTCGCGCTCACGCCCTCGACTTCCGGCGACGTGTACTACCAGGGCGAGAAGATCACCGACTTCAAGGTGGGCCATGCGGAGCAGAAGCGCCTGCGCTCCCAGATGCAGATGATCTTCCAGGATCCCTACGCGAGCCTCAACCCCAAGCTCAAGATCGGTGACGCGATCTCTGAGCCAATGCTCGCGAACGGGCAGGCGTCGAGCCGTGCCGAGGCCGAGAAGAAGACGCGTGAGCTTCTCGAGGTCGTCGGGCTTCGTCCAGAGGTCTTCGACCGCTACCCGCATGAGTTCTCCGGAGGCCAGCGACAGCGCATCGGCATCGTCCGAGCGCTTGCCGTGAACCCCAAGCTCATGTTCTGCGACGAGTCGGTTTCGGCATTGGACGTCTCGGTGCAGGCGCAGGTGCTGAACCTCTTCAACAGCCTCAAGAATGAGTTCAACCTCACCTACGTCTTCATCGGGCACGACCTCTCCGTGGTGCGCTACATCTCCGACCGCATCCTCGTCATGTATCTGGGCAAGGTCATGGAGATCACAGGGTACGACCAGCTCTTCTCGGAGAAGACGCATCCGTACACGCAGGCACTCGTATCCGCCATCCCCGAGCCCAGCACGGCCCCGCGCAAGAACCGCATCATCCTCGAGGGTGACATCCCGAGCGCCGTGAACCCGCCGAAGGGCTGCCGCTTCTGCCAGCGCTGCTTCAAGGCGATGCCGGAGTGCAGCGAGGTCGAGCCGGAGATGCGCGAGGTCGAGCCCGGGCACTTCGTGCGCTGCCACCTCTACGACCCGAAGGAGGCGAACGAGCGATGACACGCTACGTCTTGCGTCGCCTCGGCAGAGGCCTGCTCACGATATTCGTGTCGGTGACATTGGTGTTCTTCATCGTGCGTGCCATGCCGTCCGACCCTGTGTCGCTCATGATTAGCCCGCAGATGAGCAAGGCCGCACAGGAGCAGCTCATGCACACCTATGGGCTGGATCAGCCGCTTCTCACGCAGTATGTCCTCTACATGAAGGAACTGCTCATAGGCAACATGGGCATCAGCTTCGCGAAGCGCATCCCGGTGACGGAGCTCATCGCAAGCCGGCTGCCCTACACGCTCGTGCTGCTCGCGGTCGTGATG
Organism: uncultured Coriobacteriaceae bacterium; assembly: GCA_902795635.1. Classification (GTDB taxonomy): domain Bacteria; phylum Actinomycetota; class Coriobacteriia; order Coriobacteriales; family Atopobiaceae; genus CADBMC01. The sequence goes on from CADBMC010000140.1 coordinate 2,439, forward strand.
CTCATCGTCTGCGCCATCGGCATCCCGCTGGGCGTGTATGCCGCCACCCACAAGGGCAAGCTTGCCGACCGCATCATCTCCGTGCTCGTCACCGTGGGCATCTCGATCTTCATCCCGTTCATGGCGTTCCTGCTTCTCTACATCTTCGCGTTCCGCCTCAAGGTGCTTCCTACCGGCGGTGCCTACACACCACCTATGAAGGAAGGGATGGCTTTCGTCGCGGACGTCGCACGCCATATCGTCCTGCCGGCGCTTGCCCTTGCCATCACGAACTTCGCCAACGCCGTCCTCTATACGCGCAACTCGATGATCGACGTCATGCATGAGGACTACATCAGAACGGCACGGGCAAAGGGCGCCGATGAGAAGCGCGTCGTCCACAAGCACGCGCTCAACAACGCGCTGATTCCCACGGTCACCGTCATAGGCATGCAGATCGGCATCATGGTGGGCGGCGCAACCGTTACGGAGACGGTCTTCTCCTGGCCCGGTATCGGACGACTCATCTACGACTCCGTGAACGCGCTCGATTACCCCACGCTCCAAGGGACCTTCCTGGTCATGGCGGTGGCCGTCGTGATCATGAGCTTCATCGTGGACCTCGTCGTGGCAAGGCTCGACCCTCGCATTAAGCTGGGTGATTAGCATGCAGAAGCGCAAGGGATTTCTCTACTACTTCGTGCGGAACCGCAATGGGATGATCGGGCTCGCAGGCGTGTTGCTCATCGTGCTCGTCGGGACCATCGGTCCCCTGTTCATCCCTAAGCCTGAGGGCTATACGATGGACATCCTCCTGGCCCCGAGCTCCGAGCACTGGCTGGGAACCGACAACGTCGGCCTGGATATCTTCGCCGAGATCGTGTGGGGTGCTCGCACCTCGCTCTACGTCTCCATCCTCGCCATGCTCATCGCCGGCGTCATAGGCATCCCGCTGGGACTCATCTGTGGCTACACCCATGGCATCCTGGCAGACATCATTGACGCGCTCATCGACATCTTCATGACGCTGCCGATGCTGCCGCTCATGATCATCATGGCCGCCGTCATGGGCACCTCGATTACCAACGTCGCGCTGATTCTGGGCATCTTCTCCTGGCCCCAGCTGGCGCGCGTGACGAAGAACCAGACGCTCAAGATTCGCGAGCAGCAATACATCGAGGCTGCCTCGTGCCTGGGCATCAGCAAGGGGAGCATCCTGTTCAAGCACGTGCTCATCAACACCTCGGGCCCCGTGTTCGTGAACATGACGCTCGTCATGGCGTCGGCCGTGCTCACGGAGGCAAGCCTCTCGTTCCTCGGCCTGGGCGACCCGACCACCTGGAGCTGGGGCACCATCCTCAAGCGTGCCTGGAGCCAGAACGCCGTCATCTCCAACCCGAACCCTTGGTGGTGGTGGCTGATGCCCTCCCTGTGCGTCGTCATCTATGTCGTGTGCTTCAACCTGCTGGGCACCGCGCTCAACGACTGCCTCAACCCCAAGGGTCGCGAGTAGCAGCGAGAGAGGGGTAGCGGGGCTGGCAATTGGCAATGCTGTCGGAGCTTTGGAAGGCGATGACATGTACGATTTCGTGATCAAGAACGGCCTTGTCGTAGACGGTACGGGCGCCCCAGCGGTGCCTGCCGATGTGGGCATTGTGGGCGACACGGTCGTCCGCATCGCGCCGAAGATCGAGGAGGAGGCCGCAGACACCTACGATGCGGCCGGCAAGTACGTCATCCCCGGTCTCATCGACCCGCATGTGCACGAGGAGTGGTACTGCTTCGACGATGGCTCCTACGAGCACTACATCCGCGAGGGCGTGACGACCCTCGTGAACGGAAACTGCTCGCACTCCATCGTCCCGGGCCACAAGAAGGAGATCCTCGACTACTACCTCGGCAACGGCCTCGTCGGCCTCAAGCAGTACAAGCGCTACCTGCG
>CADBMC010000141.1 GCA_902795635.1 uncultured Coriobacteriaceae bacterium
CATCCACTGCGATCAGGCGGACGGCGCCCTGGGGAATAGCCTCGTTGACGCGAGGCTCGTCCTGCTTGGCTATGTCTGACACCTTCCTTTCCTGCGTGGCCTCTGGCCACAAAAAACCCGGACCCACGCGGGCCCGGGCAACATCCATGGAACACGGCTCTGCCCATGGCAGAGGTCCCATCTAGTTGACCAGGCAGCAACCGGCAGGCGCCGCGTAGGTGGGGGCCTATTGGCCCCGCTTCGCAAAATCGTACTTGACTAGGTTACCTGAACGCGGCTCGGGATGCAAGCCGCGGCTCGGGGCTAGCCGAAGAGCTTCTTGTGGGCCTCCGCGGTGGCGGGGTGGTTCACGACATAGCCGATCGAGATGGTGCCGCCCGTCGCCTCGGCGAGCTTGCCGGCGCCCTCCTCGCCGAACGCGCCGCAGACCTCGATGGCGTCGACGCCATCGGCCTGGAGCTCGCGGGCCACCTGGCAGGCCGCCTCGATGTTCGGGACGCCGATGATCTGGGCCTTCCCTCCCCCGATCTCGGCGCGGTCGACCTTCTCGTCGTAGTGTCCCATGATCAGATACGCGAACCTCATTGCCCCTCCAAACGAACGCCTGCCGCGGTCGTCCCGCGACGATATGCGAGCATATGGTGCCCGAGGTGGGATTCGAACCCACACTCCCTTTCGGGAAGAGGTTTTTGAGACCTCCACGTCTGCCGTTCCGTCACTCGGGCAGCCGGCGCCGGACGCGCCGCAAGCGCGTCCCACTATACGACATCGCACGCGCATCCCATCGCGCCCTTCGGCGCACGGGAGCAGGACACGCAGGCTGGGCGCGCTACACTCGGAGGCACATGCCACCGATCCGAGGGGGGGACCATGGGACGAGCGTTTCGCGACGTCGTGGACGAGACGGTCGAGAGGGAGGCAGGCCACATGTGGTCTGTGGCCCAGGACATCTTCGAGCATCCCGAGATACGGTTCGAAGAGGAGCGCACGGCCGACGTGCTGCGAGGCGAGCTGGCCGCAGGCGGGCTCGAGGTGAGCCTGCCCACCGAGAAGGTGCCCACCTCGTTCCAAGGCGCCCACAAGACGGGCGAAGGCCCCGTGATCGCCATCCTGTGCGAGTACGACGCGCTGCCCAACATCGGCCATGCCTGCGGGCATCCCATCATCGCCACGGCCGGCGTGCTCGCGGGCATCGCCTGCGCCCATGCCATGGACGAGTGCGGCATCCAAGGCGAGGTCCGCGTCATCGGGACGCCCGCCGAGGAGGACGGCGGCGGCAAGATCGCGATGCTCGACGAGGGCTGCTTCGAGGGCGTGGACGCTGCGCTCATATGCCACCCCACCACCAAGATGACGCGCGTCGCGGGAGCCTGCTGCTCCTCCAAGTCGCTCACCGTCATCTTCCGCGGGCGCTCGGCGCAGTCCGAGTCCCACCCCGACCAGGGCATCAACGCGCTCGACGCCGTCACGCTCACCCAGGCGGGCATCGGGCTGTGCCGCCAGCAGCTGCCCGACGACGTCCACATCGCGAGCGTCGTCTCCGACATCGCGCACGACATCATCTCCATCCCCGACCACGCGACCATGGAGTTCTGCGTGTCCACGACGGGAGGCGACGCGCATCTCTCGCGCGGCGTCGAGACGGTGCGCCGCGTGGCCGAGGGCGCTGCCCACGCCTGCGCATGCGAGCTCGAGGTGGCCGAGCAGACGGAGGCCCTGTACCTGGGCCGCCTCCCGAACGAGACCATCGGCGCCGTGATGCGCGAGGAGGTGCGCGCCATAGGCGAGCCCTGCCAGGACGGCCTTCCCATCGACCAGGGCGGCGAGGACTTCGGCAACGTGTCGCGCGTCGTGCCCGGCGAGCAGCTCTTCGGCTCGCTCCTGCTCGAGCGCAAGGTCTCGGGCCACACGAAGGAGTTCCTCGAGCTCGCCCGCGGCGAGGCCGGCAAGCACTGCATGCGCATGTGCGCGATGGCCATGGCGCGCACCGCGCTCGTGCTGATGGGCGACCCGGAGAAGGTCGCCGCCGCGAAGGCGGAGATGCACAAGCGGCTCGCGGCAGGGGAATAGCGCGAACGCCGCAGGCGCGCGCCAACGCACTTCGGACACATAACGAATCTCCAGACATGCGGAGGAGCGATGCATATGGGAGAGAGCATGGGCAAGAAGGCGGACATCGGCCTCATCGGCCTTGCCGTCATGGGCGAGAACCTGGTCATGAACATGGAGTCCAAGGGCTTCACGGTGGCGGTCTTCAACCGAACCACCTCGAAGGTGGACGCATTCGTGGAGGGCAGGGCGAAGGGCAAGAACATCATCGGGTGCCACTCCGTCGAGGAGCTCTGCGCGAGCCTCGAGCGTCCGCGCAAGGTCATGATGATGATCAAGGCCGGCCCGGCCGTGGACGCCGTGATCGACCAGCTCCTCCCCTGCCTGGAGCCGGGCGACGTGATCATCGACGGCGGCAACACACACTTCCCCGACACGATGCGCCGCTGCAAGCTCGTGGAGGAGAAAGGGCTGCTCTACGTGGGCTGCGGCGTCTCGGGCGGCGAGGAGGGCGCGCTCCACGGCCCCTCGCTCATGCCCGGCGGCTCGCCTGAGGCCTGGCCCATCGTGAGGCCCATCTTCCAGGCAATCTGCGCGAAGACCTCCGACGGCGAGCCCTGCTGCGACTGGGTGGGGGAGAACGGCGCCGGCCACTTCGTGAAGATGGTCCACAACGGCATCGAGTACGGCGACATGCAACTCATCTGCGAGGCCTACCAGCTCATGCGCGACGGGCTGGGCATGGGCGACGCCGAGCTGAAGGACGTCTTCTCCGCGTGGAACGAGACCGAGCTCGACAGCTACCTCATCGAGATAACCGCCGACATCCTGGGCCACGACGAGGCCGACGGCACGCATACGCTCGACGTGATCCTCGACGCGGCGGGCCAGAAGGGCACCGGCAAGTGGACCGCCATCGAGGCGCTCGACGAGGGCGTGCCGCTCACGCTCATCGGCGAGGCCGTCTTCGCACGCTGCCTCTCGGCCATGAAGGAGCAGCGCGTGGAGGCCGCGAAGGAGTTCCCGCACGAGCGGCCCGTCTTCGAGGGCGACCGCGAGGTGTTCGTGGAGCTGGTGCGCCAGGCGCTCTACGCCTCGAAGATCGTCTCGTATGCGCAGGGCTACGAGATGATGCGCTCGGCGGCCGAGCGGTTCGGGTGGAACCTGAACTACGGCGGCATCGCCCTCATGTGGCGCGGCGGGTGCATCATCCGCTCGCAGTTCCTGGGCAAGATCTCGGAGGCCTACGCGAAGCGCCCCGACCTGCCGAACCTGCTGCTCGACGAGTACTTCTCCGACGCGATCCGCAAGGCGCTGCCCGCCTGGCGCGAGGTCGTGGCATACGCCGCGAAGGCCGGCATCCCCATGCCCACCTTCAGCTCGGCGCTCGCCTACTTCGACGGCTACACCACCGAGCGGCTGCCCGCGAACCTGCTGCAGGCGCAGCGCGACTACTTCGGCGCCCACACCTACGAGCGCGTCGACCGCCCGCGCGGAGAGTTCTTCCACACGAACTGGACGGGCCACGGCGGCACCACGTCCGCATCCACCTACACGGCGTAGGGCACGCGGCATAGGGAAGCCGACGAGCGCCGACGGCGGGGATCCGCTGCCGGCGCTCGCCTTCTGTCGCCGGAAGATCCGCGCACAGGCGCGCGGCAGGGCCCGCAGCCAAGGCGGTCGCCCGAGGCAGCAGCATGAGGCAACCGCAAGAGGCAGGGCGGCCCCAAGCGAGCCAGGAGCCTAGAGGCCGAGGTAGGACGCGCCCATGGGGCCGAGGTAGGGGTTCGAGCGAAGCTCCGTCGCCATCGTGGTGACAGGCCCATGGCCCGGCAGCACCGTGCAGCCCTCCGGAAGCTCGCGGGCGAGCCGGCGCACGGAGGCCAGGAGGTCGGAGGCGCTTCCGCCGGGCAGGTCGCACCTGCCCACCGAGCCGGCGAAGAGCGTGTCGCCCACGAAGGCGATCGAGTCGTCGCCGAGCGAGCCGGCAAGCACGATCCCTCCCGGCGTGTGGCCCGGGGTCTCCAGCACGCGCAGCCGCCAGCTGCCGAGCGCCACCTCGTCGCCTTCCGCCAGAAGGCGGTCCGGAGCGGGGGCGTCGTCGTCATAGGCGATGCCGAGCACCGGGTCTTGCGCCGCATGCCGGGCGGCATCGGCGTCGGCGGCAGACATGGCGAAGGGCGCGCCGGTGGCGCGCTTGAGGGCGGCGACGCCGCCCACGTGGTCGCCGTGCCCGTGGGTGGCCACGATCAGGTCCACCACGAGCCCCTCGTCCGAAAGGTGCCCGGCAAGGGCAGCGCCCGACCCTCCGGGATCCACCACGAGGGCATGGCCGCCCTGCGAGAGCACGTAGCAGTTCGTCTGTATGGGGCCGAGCGGCACGGCCTCCAGGTCCCACGTTCGCTCGGGTCGAGCTGCCCCTCCTTGCGGCTCGGCCATGCCTACACCCTCCGCTTCATCTGGTTGGCGCCCTCGCCGGGCATGATGCGACGCGCGTCGAAGACGCTCGGCACGCGGCTCACGGCAGCGAGCAGCGGGTCGAGCAGGCTGGCGTCGGAGATGGAGATGAGGAAGCGCAGCCGCGCGACCCCATGGGTGGAGGTCTGCGTGGCGGCGGAGAGGATGTTCGCTCCGGCATCGCCGATGGCGATGGTGACGTCCTTGAGCAGCCCGATGCGGTCGGTCGCCTCCACCACGATCTCCACCTGGAAGAGCGTCGCGCCGGTCGTGTCCCACTCGACGTCGATCATGCGCTCGGGATGCTCCATCAGGCTCTTCACGTTCGGGCAGCTCGTGCGATGCACCGAGACGCCGCGACCGCGCGTGACGAAGCCCACGATCTCGTCGCCTGCCACGGGGTTGCAGCAGTGCGCCAGGTGCACGAGCAGGTCCGGGTCGCCCTTCACGATCACGCCCGAGGTGTTCTTGCGCTTGCCGCGCGCGTTGCGGTCGGTGCGGGTGGCCACGCTCGGGCGGAAGGCCACGTCCTCGGCGAAGCGGCGCTCGCGCTCGGCCGCCTCGGCGGCCTCCTTGCGGGCGGCCGCGAGCCTCTCGGGAGAGCCCTCCTCGATGACGTCCACGATCTTGTTGCACGCCTGCTTCACCGAGAGCTTGCCGGTGGCTATGGCGGCGAGCATGTCGTCCTGGGTGCGGAAGCCCAGGGGCTCGAGCACGCGCTCGATGGCCTTCTGCGAGCGCTGGGTGGATATGCCGTAGCCGGCCTTGCGCAGCTCGCGGGCGAGCTCGGAGCGGCCCGCCTCCGCGTCGTCGGACTTGGTGACGCCAGCGAAGTACTTGCGGATCTTCGCGCGGGCGGAGGGGGTCTTCACGATGGCGAGCCAGTCGCGCGAGGGGCGCGCGTTCTTGTTGGTGAGGATCTCCACGCGGTCGCCCGAGACGAGCTCCGTCGTGAGCGGCACCACGGCGCCGTTCACCTTGGCGCCCACGCAGTGGTTGCCCACCTCGGTGTGCACCGAGTAGGCGAAGTCCAGGGGCGTGGCGCCCTTTCGCAGGCTCATGACCTCGCCCTTCGGCGTGAAGACGAAAATCTCGTCCTCGAACAGGTCGATGCGCAGGCTGTTCAGGTACTCGTGCGGGTCGCCGATGTCGCCCTCGGTGGCCCAGTCCAGGCTCTTCTTGATCCAGGTGATCTGGTCGTTTACGGCCTTGTCCTCCTTGGACATGACACCCTGGGAGTTGCCGGACTTCTTGTAGAGCCAGTGCGCGGCGATGCCGTTCTCGTCCTGCTCGTGCATCTGCTTGGTGCGGATCTGGATCTCCAGCGGATGCGCCGCCGGGCCGATGACCGTGGTGTGCAGCGACTGGTAGCCGTTGGGCTTCGGGGTGGCGATGTAGTCCTTGAAGCGGCCGGGCAGCGGGTGCCACAGCGAGTGCGTGGCGCCGAGCGCGGAGTAGCAGTCGGCCACCGTCTCGGTGATCACGCGCAGGGCGATGAGGTCGTAGATGTCGGTGAAGTCCTTGTCGGAGCGCTTCATCTTCTGGTAGATGGACCAGAGGTGCTTCGGCCGGCCGTTGATGGTGAAG
>CADBMC010000142.1 GCA_902795635.1 uncultured Coriobacteriaceae bacterium
GCGGAAGGAATCTGCGGCGACCGCCATCAGCTCCGGGACGCCGGTGAGGTACCAGTAGGTGTCGGACAGCTTGCGGTGCCCGAGGTAGGCGGAAAGATACGGCATCATCGAGTTGACGTCCTCGCCTTCGGCGTGCCAGCGCAGTATGGCCGCGACGGCGAACGCGTGCCGGAGATCGTGCAGACGCGGCTTGCGTCCGGTGAAGGACTGGCCCCTGTCCAGGAGCGACCACCTGACCTCGGAGAACATGTTTTCCGCGGAATCTCTCGTCAGGGGCTTGCCCCCCGTCGACGCTATCATCCGGGACGGGCTGCGGCCGCGCGCCGCCTCGTCCCGGGACCCCATGTACCCGGAGATGCGGCTGGCGACGTCGTCGGCCACCGGGATGAGCCTGGACGCGCCGAACTTGGAATCCCTCACGGCCAGCGTGCCGGAACCGCCGTCGAAGTCGGCGTCGGCGAGGCCGAGCGCCTCGCTCACCCGCAGCCCGCACGACCACATGAGCCCGATAAGGAAGGAGAGCCCCATGCCGCGGAGGCCGTCCGGCGATTTTAGCGTGAGGGCTGTGCGCATGAGGACGCAGACGTCGTCCTCCGTGTAGACATACGGCACCACCCGGTCGGACGTGCTGCCGAGAAGCCCGGGGCGCATGGCCGGGAAGGCCGGGTCGAGCGCGTGCGCGAACTCGGAGAACCTCCTCACGGTCTCGTATCTCTGCGCATGGTACGACCTTGGATGGCCCGGCCCGCTGGCGGCCCAGGCCAGGGCGGCCTCCTCCGTGAACTCGTCCCCGCCGAGGTACGCGGCGAAGGCGCGAAGCCTCTGCGCCTCTCCGGCGAAGTCGAACCCGAGCGCCTGTTTGTACTCGATGAACCCCCTCACCATCTCCTCGACGCCGCTCACGGCCGCACCTCCCCAGGCCAATGGGCCGCAACTCTGCGCAGGTTGGGCAGGCTCACCTTCATATAGCCCATCGTGGTGTCGACGCGCTCGTGGCCGAGGACGTCGGCTATGGTCTTCGGGTCGACGCCCGCGTTCACCATGTTCGTGGCGACCATGCGGCGAAGCCCGTGCGTGCCGTGGTACGCCTCTATGCCCGCACGACCGGCGGCGAGCGACACGGCGGTCTGCACCTGGCACGACCGAATGGGCGAGCCCGCCGTGTTCAGGAACAGGGCGCGCGTGGAACCGGGCTTGCCGCGCATCAGGGCGTAGCGCTCCAGCGCGGCGCCCGTGCGCTCGTCCAGGGGCAGGACCCTGGCCGTCTTGCTCTTCGAGCCGCGCACGGTGACGGTGCCGGCCGCCCACGCGACGTCGTCGAGGCTGAGTCTCGCCACGTCGCACGCCCGAAGACCGAGGTTGCCCATGCAAAGAGCCATCGCGACGTCGCGAGCGCCTCGCTCCGTCCCCGTGTCGCACGAAGCCAGCAGCGCCTCGTAGTCGTCTTCGGACAGGCGGCCGGGTATCGTGTGGTTGCGGCGGGCGGGGCCGTTCAGAGACACCGCGTCGAGCGGGATGTCGTCGATCCCCTTCCAACGAAGGAACCGGATGTAGGAGCGCAGGTCGCTGCCCTGGAGGGCGCGCACCTTCGGGCCCTCCGCCGTCGCCGCCGCGGTATGGTAGTCGACGACGTCCTGCAAGGTGACGGCCCTGCGCTCGAAGTTCCCGTCCGGGAAGGTCGAGCAGAGGAACAGCTTGATCGAGGCGACCCTGTTGCGGACCGTCGCCGCCGTGACGTTGCCGTGCGCCGCGAGGTACCCCTCGAACTCTGCGAGCTCTGCGGCGATGGCCTTGCTGGCTTCGACCTGCGACGGCACGATGCGGTCTCGGTAAGGCCTGCCAAACCTGAACGCCCACCACCTCCTTACCGCGGCTGCGGGTATCGTGCGCGCGGTGTTGAGCGGAAGCTCCGATATGTAGCCTTCGACGATCTCCCTGGCTTCCGACTCGTCGACCTCGAGCGCTTCCGGACGGCGCTTCAGGAACGTGCTCGCCCGGAAGCGGTAGTTCTTGGACGCCGTCGGGGAGTAGCCGCTCTCTAGAAGGTGGGCGTGGAAACCCTCGAGGTGCTCCTGTATCCTGTCC
>CADBMC010000143.1 GCA_902795635.1 uncultured Coriobacteriaceae bacterium
CAGCTTCGACTGCAAGAACGAGCGCTGCCGCGAGGTCATGAAGGGGGCGCCCCTTCTGCCCGACTACCTCTGCGACGACTGCCGCGAGCACTACGCTCAGGTGAAGCGCTACCTGGACGAGGCGGGCATCGCCTACGAGGAGGACCCGACCCTCGTGCGCGGCCTCGACTACTACACGCGCACCGTCTTCGAGGTGGAGACGCGCGACGGCAACGCCCAGGGCTCGATCGGCGGCGGCGGCCGCTACGACGGGCTCGTGGAGATCGAGGGCGGCAAGCCCACGCCGGCCACGGGCTTCGCCGTGGGCTTCGAGCGCATCATGATCGCGCTGGCCAACGCCGGGGTGGAGCTCGCCCCGGCGCCCGAGCCCTTCGTCTACGTGGCCTGCACGGAGCCCGACCTGCGCGATGCCGTGTTCACGACGACGCTCGCGCTGCGCCGCGAGGGCATCCGCTGCGACGCCGACTACCAGGGCAGGTCGCTCAAGGGCCAGCTGAAGCAGGCCGGCCGCTCGGGTGCCCGCGCCTGCGTGCTGCTCGGGCCCGACGAGATGGCCGCGGGCACGGCGACCATCCGCGACATGGACACCCACGAGCAGGTCTCCGTCCCGGCGGGAGAGCTCGCCGCGCGCGTGAGGGATCTGCTCTCCTAGGCGTCCCCAGGAGGCGAGAGGGGCGGTGCGGCCGCGTGCCGCCCTTGCGTGCCAGAAATCCCACTCATCTGCGAGGTAATTGCGCAACCCCCGATTCGGCAACAGGCGTGGTTAATTCCTTCGAATGCGCCCGAACTATGCGAAAATGTTTCCGACGAGCACGTGGTTCCCGACGCCATGCACGTGACGCCGGGGAGGAGAGAACCCTTGTGACGAGGAGGCTATATGCCTGGCACGATGCGCGGAGTGTACACGAACCTCACGGCCATCAGGCGGAGGGTCTTCGCCGAGGTCGCGAAGCTGGCCTATGCGAAGGACATGGACCCGGACGAGCTCGCCCATGAGTTCGACGAGCTGCCCTACAAGATCATCCCGGGTGACGTTGCCACCTACCGCGAGAGCGTGTTCCTGGAGCGCGCAGTCGTGGGCGAGCGCATCAGGCTCGCCATGGGCCTCTCCTACCAGGGCGTCGACCGCCCGGAGCGCATCTCCGACGGCCTGAAGGACGCCATGGAGCCGGAGACCTACTACCAGCCTCCCCTGATCAACATCATCAAGTTCGCGTGCAACGCCTGCAAGGACAACGTCTACGAGGTCACCAACACCTGCCAGGGCTGCCTTGCCCACCCGTGCCGCGAGATCTGCCCCAAGGGCGCCATCAGCTTCGTGAACAAGAAGGCCTTCATCGACCAGGAGAAGTGCGTCCACTGCGGCCAGTGCATGAGGGTGTGCCCGTACCAGGCCATCCACCATCACGTGCGCCCGTGCGCCGCGGCCTGCGGCATGCATGCCATCTCCTCCGATGAGAACGGTCGCGCCGACATCGACTACGAGAAGTGCGTGAGCTGCGGCCAGTGCCTCGTCAACTGCCCGTTCGGCGCCATTGCCGACAAGAGCCAGCTCTTCCAGGTGATTCAGGCCATCAACTCCGGCGCCGAGGTCATCGCCGTGGTGGCGCCCGCCTTCGTGGGCCAGTACGGCGGCCGCGGCGACATCGGCAAGCTCAAGTCCATGTTCAAGGAGCTCGGCTTCTCGAGCACCGAGGAGGTGGCCGTCGGCGCCGACCTCTGCACCGTGCAGGAGGCGGACGACTACATCGAGGAGGTTCCCGAGCACAAGCCGTTCCTCGGCACGTCGTGCTGCCCGGCCTGGGCCTCGATGGCCAAGAAGGAGTTCCCCGAGCACGCGGACTGCATCTCGATGGCGCTCACGCCCATGGTGCTCGCCGCGCGCCTCGTGCGCTCGTTCCACCCCGATGCCAAGATCGTCTTCGTCGGCCCGTGCGCGGCCAAGAAGCTCGAGGCCATGCGCAGGTCCGTGCGCTCCGAGGTCGACTTCGTCCTCACCTTCGAGGAGGTCGCCGCGATGATGGAGGCCAAGGGCATCAAGTACCTCGAGCTCCAGGACGACGGCGAGACCGAGTTCGTGGACTCCTCCGCCGACGGGCGCGGCTTCGCCGTCTCCGGCGGCGTCGCCAAGGCCGTCGTGGACCAGGTGAAGGCCAAGTACGGCAAGGACATCCCGGTGTTCGCCGCCGAGGGCCTCGACGACTGCCGCGCGATGATGAAGAAGGCCGTGAAGGGCCAGTTCGACGGCTACCTGCTCGAGGGCATGGCCTGCCCGGGCGGCTGCGTGGCCGGCGCGGGCACGCTCGTCGCGATCAACAAGACCACCGCGCTCGTGAAGAGCTACGCGCGTCGCGCGGGTCACGTGGTTGCGGGCGAGGACATCAACGTGTCGCACCTCGACGACCTGACGGGCGCCGAGATGAAGAAGGTCGTCGGCCGCAAGGAGCGAGCCGAGGCCAAGGCCAAGGTGGAGGCCGAGGCCAAGGCGGCTGGCACCGCAGACGGCGCCAAGGAGTAGCCGCACGCAGATAGCAGCGCACGCCCGCCCGCGGACCTGGCATCTGGCCGTCCGCGGGCGGTTTCCTTTCGAAGGGGGAATCAACATGAGCACCATCGTGAGCAGCCCGTCGGCGGCGCCGACGACCGACGAGGCCGGCTACCTCAGGCGCCTCCAGCGCCCGACGGGGCCGGTGGACGTCGTCCTCGACACCGACGCGTTCAACGAGATCGACGACATGTACGCGATCGCCTACCTGCTGCGCTCCACCGAGAAGCTCCGCTGCCAGGCCATCTACGCGGCCCCGTTCTCTAACCGCAAGGCCGCCACGCCCGCCATCGGCATGCAGAAGAGCCACGACGAGATCCTGCGGATCCTTGGCCTCATGGGCCTGTCGGGGCTTTCCGGCATCGTGCGCCGGGGCTCGGAGGTCTACCTCGCGGACGAGGCGACCGCGGTGCCTTCTGACGCTGCCCGCGACCTGGCAGAGCGTGCCATGGGTTACGCGCCCGACCGGCCGCTCTACGTCGTGGCCATTGGGGCCATCACGAACGTGGCCTCCGCCCTGCTGCTGCGCCCCGAGATCGCCGACCGCATCGTGGTCGTGTGGCTGGGCGGCCATGCGTTCGGCTGGCCGAACAACCGCGAGTTCAACTGCTACCAGGACGTCGCCGCGGCGCGCGTGGTCATGGACAGCGGCGTGGCGCTCGTGCTCCTGCCCTGCAAGGGGGTCGTCTCGGCCTTCACGACGACCGGTCCCGAGCTCGAGTGCCACCTGCGCGGGAGGAACGAGCTCTGCGACTACCTCGTGGACGTGACGACGCGCGAGGCGCTCGAGACCTCCGGCAAGCCCACCTGGTCGCGGCCCATCTGGGACGTGACGGCGGTGGCATGGCTGCTCGACGGCGACTTCATGCAGGATTGCCTCGTCCCGTGCCCCATTCCCGAGTACGACGACCGCTACGCGTTCGACGCCACCCGGCGGCTCATCCGCTACGTGTACTACATCAAGCGCGACAACCTCTTCCAAGACCTGTTCGAGAAGCTCGCGCGCTAGCGCTTCCGCATGAGTTTCCGCATGGCTGCCTACGCCTAGCTACCGGCTGCGGCAATGCTCGCGGCGGGCGGATGGGGCTTTGCTACGTTTTCCCATAAGGCATTTTATGAGGCGCCGTTTGTGCAGGTCATCTGCCTATAAGACGGAGCCGTCATGAGGAGAGGAGCCTTATGGCAAGAATGCACGTGATGGAGAGGAGCGAGGCCCAGGCCGTGATGGACGGCCTGCACGAGGCAGTCGAGCGCCGGCTGTCCGTGAGCTCGCTCGCCCCGTGTCCGGTGGAGTTCACGGCGGCGTTCGTGGGGATGTGCCACACGCAGAGCTGCGGCAAGTGCACCCCGTGCCGCGTGGGGCTCGGCGTCCTGCAGGAGCTCATGAACGACGTCCTCGAGGGCAAGGCCGACATGCGCACCCTCGAGCTCATCGAGCACACGGCCGAGACCATCTATCTCTCGAGCGACTGCGCGATCGGCTACGAGGCCGGCGAGATGGCGCTCACGGCCATCCGCGGCTTCCGCGACGACTTCGTCCACCACATCGAGCACCACGCCTGCGGCTTCAAGCAGAGCGAGCTGGTGCCATGCGTCTCCGGCTGCCCGGCCGGCGTGGACATCCCGGGCTACATCGCGCTCGTCGAGGCCGGCCGCAACACCGACGCCGTCCGCCTCATCCGCAAGGACAACCCGCTGCCCATCGTGTGCGGCTACGTCTGCGAGCATCCCTGCGAGATGCACTGCCGCCGCGGCATGGTCGAGGACCCGATGAACATCCGCGGCCTCAAGCGCTATGCCTGCGAGCACATGGAGAGCGACTACGAGCCCAAGAAGGCGGCTCCCACCCACAAGCGCGTCGCCGTCATCGGCGGCGGCCCCGCCGGCCTGTCCGCGGCCTACTACCTCGCCCTCATGGGGCATGAGCCCACGATCTTCGAGGCCCGCCACCA
>CADBMC010000144.1 GCA_902795635.1 uncultured Coriobacteriaceae bacterium
CCACGATGGCGACGAAGGGACGTGCGGGGTCGGAGAAGATGGAAGTGAGCATGTCGACTTCCTTCTCCAGCAGGAAACCTGCATATGACGGGAGGTACTCGGCGGGGCCCACGACGGAGCCCTGGGCGCGGTGGGCCGTGCCGAAGGCGTCGAGGACGAAGATGTCGCCGTAGGAGGCGAGGCGCTTGGCGACCTCGGGGTCGTTCTTCTTCTCGGCCTTGAGGAAGCGGACGTTCTCGAGCACGACGATGTCGCCCGGCTCCATGGCGTCGACGGCCGCCTTGGCCTCGTCGCCATAGGTGTCAGGCACGAACTTGACGTCGTAGCCGGAGACCTCGGCCAGCTTGTCGGCCGCGGGCTTCAGGGAGAACTCGGGCTGGACGCCCGTGCCGTCCGGACGGCCGAGGTGGCTCATCAGGATGATCTTGGCGTTGTGCTCCTTGAGGTACTCGATGGTGGGGATGGCGGCGCGCACGCGCGTGTCATCGGTGACGACGCCGTCCTTCAGCGGCACGTTGAAGTCGACGCGCATGAGGACGCGCTTGCCGTCGACATCGGCGTCGCGCACGGTCTTCTTGGTGAATGCCATGCAAATCTCCTTTTCTCTCATGGGTTTGACGCACGGTATTGATTCTACACGTATGGGGGAGCCATTGCCCCGCAAGCAAAGAGGCGCAGCGGAAGGGAAATCCGCTGCGCCTCGCGTCGCACCGGACGGGCGTCCGATGCACGTTTTCGATTCGAGCCTACGCGTTCTGCTTGATCGTGTTGGCAGCCCAGAAGATGCAGGCGCTGAAGACGATGGCGGTGACGCTGGAGGCGATGCTCGTGTAGTTGATGCCGCTCGAGAGGTTCACGACGACGCCGATGACCGCGAGGATGAGGCCGATGATCGAGAAGACCCAGGCCGGCTGCACCTTGCTGAAGTCGTTGGAGGCGCGAACCGAGAAGATGCCCAGGAGCAGGTCGACGATGCCCCCGACCAGCGACATGATGCCCAGGACCGTGAAGCCGCCGGTTGCGACGAGCACGGACTGCTGATCGGCAGTAGCCAGGGCGCCCGAGTTGGCCGCCTCGCCGAACAGCATGGCGCCGCCCGCGAAGATGCCGATGGCCGCGAGGAGCCCGAGGACGCCGGCGATGATGGTCAGGATGCCCAGGATCTTGAGCGTTTGCCTTGCATTTTCTGTCTTGTTCATTTCCTACTCCTTTCGATGGGCCTTGCGCCCCCTTCCATTTCTGCGGAAACCTGCTCCGCGTATCGCGACCGAGGCTCTCGTCCCCTCCTCGCGTCGTGGGCGGCCCGCGTTGATGCCTGCTGCCGTCATCCCAAAGATAGCCCTCGCCGCACCGGATGAGATGTTTCATTTCGTGACAGTTGTCCGGTGCTTTTCAAACGTACCAAAGTAACTTTTCCAACGTACCAAAGTAATAAGGCATGTATTCTTTTCCTATGATTCGGTCTGTCACCATGCGGACAGACGGCCGGGGCTTCGCACGCGAAGGAGGGCGGCAGGACGTCATGGCAAACCAGCTCGGAGATCTGCTCCACCATTTGAGGGAGGAATGCGGCCTCACCCAGCATCAGCTGGCAGATCGGCTCAGCGTGACCCGCTCCGCAATCGCCAATTGGGAGGCGGGCAACCGCATGCCCGATGCGGCCACGTTCGCCCGCATCGCCCGCGAGCTCGACGTAGACGTCGAGGTCCTCCTCGAGGCTGTGGACGACGTCCACGAGCCTCCGCATGTCATCCTGGTGGACGACAGCCCCCTCGCGCTCGAGGGCGCGCTCGCCGTGCTCGAGGAGACGCTTCCGGGGGCCATCGTCTCCGGCTTCTCGGGGCCATCGGAGGCCACGCAGTTCTGCGAGGAGACCCCGGTCGCCCTCGCCTTCATCGACATCGAGCTGGGCCGATCCAACGGCTTCGACCTCTGCCGGAGGCTCGTCGAGATCAAGCCCAACATCAACGTCGCCTACCTCACCGCATACCGCGACTACTCCCTCGAGGCCTGGGCAACCGATGCTTGCGGCTTCCTCATCAAGCCGATCGAGGCCGAAGAGGTTCGCAAGCTGATTGCGAGGCTCCGCCATCCCGTGCAGGGGCTCACGTGCTAGCGCTCGCAGGCTACGCGGACCTGCTCGATGTCTTCGCC
>CADBMC010000145.1 GCA_902795635.1 uncultured Coriobacteriaceae bacterium
CATGATGCCCGAGGTGAGGCTCACCGTGCTCATCGGCGCCTATGCCACGAGGCGCTACCTGGGGCTGCGCTCGTCGGCGAGCCTCACCGAGGTCGTGCGCGCCTACAAGGGCTACCTGCCCGACCGCTTCCCGCTGGTGCACCCCTCCCCGCGCAACCAGATGTGGATGAAGAGGAACCCCTGGTTCGAGGAGGAGGTCCTGCCCGACCTCAAGCGCGCCGTGGCAGGCGCGCTCGGATAGCGAGCGCGACGCCCCGCTCCGGCGCACGCAGCTGCGAGGGCGTGCATGATGCGCACGATGGCTCGCATGATGAATGGATGCCGATTCAGAAGGAGACAGACATGACCGAAGAACAGCTCGAGCTCGTAGGCGCCACGGTGGGCTTGGGGGCCACGATCGCCGCCGCGATGGACGCGGCGCCCGGGTTCGTCCCCTGCGGCACGCCCGCGCAGGTCGTGACCGACGCGCTGCGCAAGGCCGGAGCTGCCGAGGCGCCTTCCGGCCTGCAGCAGGACATCGCCGACGTGAGCGGCTTCGTGGGCCATGTGTCCGAGCATCGCGGCGTGCCCGCGCACGGGACGGCAGACGTCTCGGGCCTCTCTGAGGACGGCCGCAGCCTGCTCGACGCGCTGTTCGGCTATTCCGCGGCATGCGATGCGGATGGGCTCGCTCCCGAGGATGCCGCATGGCTCTATCGCTCGCTCGCCGCGCTCGAGGGCGACGACGCGGCCAAGGAGGCCGAGCTTCTCGTGCAGGCGCCGCGCGCCTAGGCGTCTTGGTGCCACGATGCGCGCGGCCGAGTTGATTCGGCCCAAGGAAGGGGCGCTGCCGCGGGCTCGTGGCAGCGCCCCTCGTGATGCGGACCAGGAGGCTCGATGCTAGTGGCAGCAGCCCCCGTGATGCCCGCATGCGCCTTCGTGATGGCCATGGTCCTCGCAGGTGGCCTCGCCCGTCGTGGGCAGCGTGCCCGCGAGAAGCTCCTCCACCGCGGCGTCGGCGCTGCCCGACGCGCCTGCATATACTTGGATGCCCTGCTGGGCAAGGGCGGCCAGCGCCCCGCCTCCGATGCCGCCGCAGATGAGCGCATCCACACCGCCTTGGGCGAGAAGCCCTGCCAGCGCGCCGTGCCCGATGCCGTTCGAGCCGACCACCTGCGACGAGACCACCTTTCCATCCTCGACGTCGTAGACCTTGAACTGCTCGGTCCGACCGAAGTGGGGGAAGATCTCGCCCTCCTCGTAGGTTGCCGCGATCCTCATGTCCGTGTCTCCTCTCTTCTGGGGCCAATCGGTGTCGGCAGGCTGATTCGGAGGAACGTATCGAACGGTTCCGCCCTCGACCTCGAGGCGCCTGCCGTTCACGAGCGCATCGGCGATCTTGCGACGCGCCCTCTGACAGGTTCCCGCCACCGTCGCACGGGCTATGCCCATGCTTCGCGCAGCCTCTGCCTGGTCGAGCCCTTTGAGGTCCACAAGGCGTATTGCCTCCAGCTCGTCCTGCGTGATGACGATCGGGATATCTCCCGTGCTTCCGACCCCTTCCGGGACGAAACCCACGTACTCTGGCACCATCCCCACGGTGCGCAGCTTCTTCGGCCTGCCTGCCATCGCCTGTCCTATCGCCCATGCCGACCATAGCTCTATTATTAGCATATGTCAGAAATCGAGAAGCCGAGACAGTCAAGCCGATCAGGAATGGCGACGCTCGCCAGATGAATTGCTTTGTATTCATGACGTGTTCGTTGTATAAACAACAGTTATCTCTCGCTAACGATTGTACTCTCTTCTGCGACAAGCGAAGCCGGTGCCTTGGCAGGCATCGGGACGAAGCAGGAGAAGGGAAACGACCATGGGAAGAGCACTCGACCTCAGCAAGAGCGTCCACGACCTAGCGCAGGAAGACCCCGGCTTCGTGGATGTGATGGTCCGGCTCGGCTTCGCCGACATCGCCAAGCCGGCGGCGCTCGCAAGCGTCGGCCGCGTGATGACCGTCCCCAAGGGATGCGCGATCAAGGGCATCTCGCTGGACGCGGCGATTCGTGCCTTCGAGGAGGCGGGCTTCGTCGTGGAGAACGTCCCCGGCGCCGCGCAGGGGGCGGCCGCGGCGGCATCGGAAGAGCCCTCCGCGTCCGTAGAGGCTGCGCCTGCCGTCGCCGCCGCGGGCACGACCGCCGCGGGCACGAAGGCGGACGGCCTTGACGAGGCGGGCCGCGCCGAGCTCCTCAAGAGCTACGTCGCTCGTCTCTCGGCAGGCGAGGCGCTCGAGGACGTGCGCCGCGACTTCGTCGCGAACTTCAGCGACGTCGACGCCGGCGAGATTGCCCGCGCCGAGCAGGGCCTCATCGAGGGCGGCGCCAAGATCGACGACGTCCAGCGCCTCTGCGACGTGCACTCCGCGCTCTTCCACGGCGCCACGCGCGAGGAGAGGATCGCCAACGCCGAGGAGGCCGTCATGGGCTCGCTCGGCCAGAGCCCCGACGACCTCAACACACGCTTCCTCACCAACCTGCCGGGACATCCGGCGCACGTCCTCACGAAGGAGAACGAGGCCATCGCCAGCCAGATCAGGCGCACCCGGGATGCGATGGGCACGCCCGCAGAGACCGCCGAGCTGCGCACGCTCTCCGCGCTGGGCATCCACTATGCCAAGAAGGGTGACCTCATCTACCCGGTGCTCAAGGTGCGCCACGGCTACTCCGGCCCCGCCGACGTCATGTGGGGCGTGGATGACGAGATCCGCGCGGAGATCCGCCAGCTCCTCGTGGCCGAGGCGCACGACGACGCCTGGCACGAGCGCGTGGAGAAGGTCCTCGACCGCGCGGAGGAGATGGTCTACAAGGAGACGAACATCCTGCTGCCGCTGAGCGCGCAGAACCTCACGAACGACGAGTGGAAGCAGATGTACGCGGACATGCGCGGCTACGACCTGTGCCTCATCGACGAGGCGGGCACCTGGCGCGAGGGCGAGGCCTACATCGCCGCCGCCGAGAAGGCCGCCGGCGCCGCGGGCGTCTCGGGCGCGGCGGGCGCAGATGGCGCAGCGGACGCCGCCGTCGCCGGCAAGGTGCGCCTTCCTTCCGGGAGCCTCACGACGGCCCAGCTGGACGCCATGCTCAACACGATTCCCCTGGAGATCACCTTCGTGGACGCCGACGACGTCAACCGCTACTGGAACGACGACGACGAGAAGAAGCTCTTCAAGCGTCCGTCGGCCGCACTGGGCCGCAAGGTGTGGAGCTGCCACCCGCCCAAGGTGGAGCCCATGGTGCGCCGCGTGATCGCCTCGCTCAAGAGCGGCGAGCAGGATTCCGTGGACGTCTGGATGGAGAAGGAGGGCGAACCGGTTCTGGTGCGCTACATGGCGGTGCACGATCGCACCGGCGCTTACCTGGGGACCATGGAGGTCGTGCAGCGCATGGGCTTCGCCAAGGAGCGCTTCGGGGCGTAGGCCGCACGTAGGTCGCGCGTGGGCCGCGTGTAGACGCGCGCAGGTGCGCATGTGCCACGTGCAGGGCGTATAAGACGAAGGCGTCGCGGGCGCATGTCCGGCTCGGGAATCCGGGTGGGGGCATGGTGCCCGCAACGCTATAGTGTGCGTGTCCGGAGCAGGTCCAGAGACATCTCCGCCCGGACCCCCAATCCATAGGAGCACGCACATGTGCCAGAGCGCTTCCAACGCCTCCGGCTTCGAGCGCAGGCTCGACGCCAGGCTCGTCCTGTCCGTCATCGCCACCGGCGTGTACATGTCGAGTGACAGCGGCATGGCCAGCGAGGTGAGGACCAGAAGGGTCATGAGACCTGCCTGGCCG
This sequence comes from uncultured Coriobacteriaceae bacterium, assembly GCA_902795635.1. GTDB lineage: Bacteria > Actinomycetota > Coriobacteriia > Coriobacteriales > Atopobiaceae > CADBMC01. The sequence goes on from CADBMC010000145.1 coordinate 3,810, forward strand.
AGCTTGGGCTGGGGCATGGTGAGCCAGGTGCCCGTGCGGTGACCGCCGAGGATGACCTTGCCGCTCTGCTCAACGGTGAGCTTGACCTGCTCCTCCGCCTTGATGGCGACCTTCTCGGAGATGAGGCAGCCAATCTGGGTGGACTCGTCTGCCGGGTCGCCCTGCTTGAGCGCCGAGATGCGCGCTACGGCCTTGCTCGTGAACTCGTCCACGAGGCTCCTGTGGATGAGGAAGCGCTTGGAGGCGCAGCAGACCTGGCCGGTGTTGTACATGCGGCCCCACATGATCTCGTCCACGGCAAGGTCCACGTCGCCGTCGGGCAGCAGGATGAAGGCGTCGTTGCCGCCCAGCTCGAGGGCGGCGTGGGCGAGGTGGTCGGCCGCGTGGTGTGCCGTCTCGATGCCCGCCTCGGTGGAGCCGGTGAGGGTGATGGCGTCCACGTCGGGGTTGGTGCACAGCCAGATGCCCACCTTGGAGCCGCGCCCGGTCACGATCTGAATGGCGCCCGGCGTGTGATGAGGATGCGGTGCTCCTGGCCGGCCTCCATGCCCGCGGGGATCGTCTTGCCGTAGAGGTGCTGCATCTTCATGGTGATCGCCTTCCAATCTTGGGAGTGGGGAGCGTGTGCGAGGGGCACGTGCGGTGCATGATCGCTTGCGGGCGTGCGGCTACTTGGAGAGCCCGGTGAACGAGGGCATGAGGCCGCCACAGGTGTTGCAGCCGTCGTCCACCTCGCCGTACTCGCCGAAGGTGAACTCGGTGAGGAACGGGACGTCGCCCGTCTCCCTCGCAAGGAGCTCTGCTACTTCGCCTATGCGC
>CADBMC010000146.1 GCA_902795635.1 uncultured Coriobacteriaceae bacterium
AAATCTTCGCCCATTAACAGTATAGCACTTACATATCGTGAAAGCTATAGATGAACGGCGGGCGCTCTAGCGCAGCGTCCTGGCGGAAGACGTTAAAAGCCGCACGGCACGCGGGCGCGCCAGAAAGCGCCCGCACCCACACGGAGCGCAAGCACGACGGCACGTGCAGCCGGCTCATAACCGGCGGGAAGCGGGGCCGGCACCCGCGCGCTCCACCATACGAACCTGGAATCAAGCCGCATGGGCGCACGCCCCGCGGCTTTTTTCATGCCCGGAGACGGGCTCATACCACCATCGCGAGGGCCGCACGGTCCACGAGAGACGCGCCGCACGGCGCGGAGGAAGGAGCCGACATGGCAGATGACGCAGAGCCCATCGAGCCGCAGGGCGACGAGGGGGCCGAGGAGCCGAAGACCGACTGGAAGGCAGAGGCCCGAAAGTGGGAGAAGCGCTCCAAGGAGAACGCCGACAAGGCGAAGGCGTACGACGAGCTGCAGGAGAAGTCCAAGACCGACCTGCAGAAGGCCCAGGAGCAGGCCGCGGCGTACAAGAAGCAGGTCGACGACCTGAACGCCAAGGCCGAGCTGGACAAGGCGCGCGCGAAGGTCTCGCAGGAGACGGGCGTGCCGGCCGATCTGGTCGTCGGGGCAGACGAGGACGAGATGCGCGATTTCGCGAAGAAAATCGCGGAGTGGCACAAGCCGCCGAGCGCACCACGCACCCGCAAGCCCGGCAGCTTCGCCGCCGACGCAGGGTCGTCCGCGGACGCTGCCAAGCGCGAGCTGGCGCGGCAGCTGTTCGGCTCGAACTGATTGAGACCAAAGAAGAAAGGAGCGGCCAATGGCCGCATTGACTACCGCACACATCACCCTGCCCACCGAGGTGGCCAAGGAGATCCTGCGCAAGGCCCAGAACACCTCCACCATCCAGACGCTCTCCCCGAGCACCCCGGCGCTGTTCAAGAACGTCGAGAACGTCATGTTCACCAAGGAACCAGAGGCAGAGTTCGTCGGCGAGGGCGCACAGAAGTCCGGAATGGAACCCAAATTCGAGCCCGTGAAGGGCGAGATCCACAAGGCGCAGGTCACCGTGCGCATGTCCGACGAGGTCCGCTGGGCAGACGAGGACAGCCAGCTGGGCATCATCGACGCCATTACCGACGCTTCGGCCAAGGCCGTGGGTCGTGCGCTCGACTACGGCGTCTACCACGCCGTCAACCCCGCGACGGGCGCCGCGGTGAGCGGCATGACGGCCCTGACCGCAGGAGCCAGCGCCGTGACCGCCACCTCCGACCCGTCGGCCGACCTCGACAGCCTGGTGGAGAAGGTCAACGTGGACTACGACATCACCGGCATCGCGCTCTCGAAGACGTGGGCCAACCAGCTGCGCAAGATCCGCGTGGCCGCCACCGGCCAGCGCCTGTATCCCGAGATCCCGCTGAACCTGCAGGCCGGCTCCATCGACGGCATCGCCGCCGCAACCTCCAACACGGTCAACGGCGCGCTCGCCACGACCGCGACCAACGTGCTCGCCATCCTCGGTGACTTCGACCTCATCAAGTGGGGCATCGTCCGCGACCTCGGTCTCGAGGTCATCGAGACGGGCGACCCGGACGGCCTGGGCGACCTGAAGCGCCTGAACCAGATCGCGTACCGCACCGAGATCGTGTACTCCTGGGCCGTGCTCGACCCGAAGGGCTTCGCGGTGCTTAAGGCGGCGACCGCCTGATGACGGTCTGCAGGGTCCTCGCACCGCTCCTCGTCGAGCAGGAGGGGACCACGTACATGCCCGGCTCGACGGTCGACCTCGACGACGCCGTGGCGCACCGGCTTGCCAAGGCCGGCATCGTCGCGGCGCCCGGTGCGGGGCAGGCCGGGCCGGCGGACGGGCCGGAGGCAGGGCATGAGGCGCGCCCCGACCTCTCGGCGCTCCACGAGGGCATGACGCGCGGCCAGCTCATGCAGGTGGCGCGGGCCCACGGCGTCGAGGTGCCGGCAAGGGCCAGGAAGGCAGAGATAATCGCACTCCTGAAGGAGTTGTAAATGACAGCGTACGCGACCCATGAGGACCTCCTCACGCTCCACCCGGACCTCGAGGACGTGGGCACGGTCCAGGCGGACAAGGTGCTCGAGATGGTGTCAGCCGCCATCACGGCGCTCTGCGACGCGTCCTCCATCGACGCCGACGTGCTCAGGCTGGTGACGTGCAACGCCGCCGCCAGGGCGCTCCAGGCCGGTGGGCCGGGCATCCAGAGCGAGTCGTGGGGTGCCTCGCCGTTCTCGGGCAGCGTCACGTTCTCCCACGCTTCCTGATTCA
>CADBMC010000147.1 GCA_902795635.1 uncultured Coriobacteriaceae bacterium
ACGAACGGGATGCCGCGCCTCTGGCACACGGCCACGTTCTTGCCGGACTGCACGATCGAGTCGTTCCAGTCGGCGTAGTTCACCTGCAGCTGCACGAACTCGACGTTGGGGTGCTTGTCGAGCAGCTCCTCCAGCATGTCCGCGCTGTCATGGAACGAGAAGCCCACGTGGCGAGCCTTGCCGGAGGCCTTGAGCTCGTCGAGGTAGTCCCACAGGCCATACTTGTCGTACAGGTCGATGTTCTGCTTCGAGATGGCATGCAGCAGGTAGAAGTCCACGTGGTCGGTGCGCATGCGCTCGAGCGACACGTCGATCTGGCGCTTGGCGTCCGCCTCGTCCTTGGCGGCCATGGCATTGAGCTTCGTGGCCAGCGTGAAGGAGTCGCGCGGATGGCGAGCGACGAGGGCCTCGCCGGCAGCGAGCTCCGAGGCGCCCTGGTCGTAGACGTAGGCGGTGTCGAAGTAGGTCATGCCGGCCTCGAGGAACGCGTCGACCATCTTCTTGGTCTGCTCGATGTCGATGGTGGTCCCGTCCTCGAGCTTGGGCAGCCTCATGAGGCCGAACCCGAGCTTCTTCTTCGGGAAGTCTTCCTTTGCAAGCGCCATGGTTCCTCTCCTCTCCACGGTATCCACAGCTTTTCAATTTTCGCATAGCGCCTCCCTCGCAAGTCGAGAGGGGAGACGCCGTTACGCGGACGGCATGCCAGCGCCATGGCCACGCTCAGCATGCCCTGCATGCATGCCATGGCCCGCGCGGCAGTGCAGATGGGACATCGAAGTCCTAAATATCTGCTCCGAACCGGTATTTAATGGGAAGAACTGTCATACTGTCCGAAACACCTTCGATGAGGTAGGAAATTTCATGGAGGACACGCGCACGGCTGATGAGATGACGCTCCGCGAGCTCCACGACGAGGACATCGCGGCGATGCTTCGGGAGGACCCGGCGATGCACTCGCGCGAGGAGGTCCTCGCCTACTCGTCCGGCATTCGCGCCATCTGGGCATATCGCAGGTTCCACCGGCTCTGGCTGCGCGGGCACAGGCTCCTGGCGCTCCGGCTCTCCCGCGACTGCCGCAACAAGTACGGCATAGAGATACATCCGGGGGCCACCATCGGGCGTCGCCTCACCATAGACCACGGCATGGGCATCGTCATCGGCGAGACCACCATCATCGGCAACGACTGCAAGCTCTTCCACGGCGTCACGCTCGGCGGCACCGGCAAGGAGACCGGCAAGCGCCATCCCACGCTCGGCAACAACATCATGGTGGGCGCCCGGGCGACCGTCCTGGGGTCGGTGACGATAGGAGACGACTGCCGGATCGGCGCCGGCGCCGTCGTCCTGCACGACGTGCCCGCCCACACCACGGCCGTGGGCATCCCCGCAAAGATCATCTACCACACGAGCTGACGGGCGCCTTCCCCTCGCACTAGATGCATGAATCCTCCCCTTATGGGATTTGGGCACGCGGTAAGCTAGCCGTGTCGTCTTTGCGCACGCCGGCATGGCTCGGCGCGCATGCATCGTCCATCAGCTAGGGTCGGAGGCTTCGTGGAGGGCTACAAGCGCGAGTTCATCGAGTTCATGGTCGAGTCCGACGTCCTCAAGTTCGGGGAGTTCACGCTCAAGAGCGGCCGCAGGTCCCCCTTCTTCATGAACGCGGGCGCCTACGTGACGGGCGACCAGCTGCACCGGCTGGGCATCTACTACGCGAAGGCCATCGAGGCGAGCTTCGGGCTCGACTTCGACGTGGTGTTCGGCCCCGCCTACAAGGGCATCCCGCTTGCCGTGGTCACCGCCATGGCGATCTCGGAGCTCTACGGCAAGCAGGTGCGCTACTGCTCCAACCGCAAGGAGGCCAAGGACCACGGCGAGGGCGGCAAGCTGCTCGGCGCCGAGCTCCGCGACGGCGACCGCGTCATGATCGTCGAGGACGTCACGACCTCCGGGCGCTCCATCGAGGAGACCTTCCCCATCATCACCGCGGCGGCGGACATCGAGGTCGTGGGCCTCATGGTCTCGCTCAACCGCCAGGAGGTGGGGCGCGGCGGCAAGATGTGCGCCCTCGACGAGATCCGCGAGGACTACGGCTTCCCCACCTTGGCCATCGTGACGATGGACGAGGTTGTCTCCTGCCTCTGGAACCGCGAGGTGGACGGGCGCGTCGTCATCGACGATGCTGCCAAGGCGAAGATCGACGCATACTACGAAACCTATGGGGCGCGTAGCTAGGAACAAGGGTATAAGGGCCCGGTAGATAGCGAAGGCTAACTTGGAGAGGAAGCCTCACGCATGAACCTGCATGACCTCGCGATCGGCGAGACCGGCATCATCGAGACGGTCGGGGGCGCCGACGAGCTACGCCAGCATTTCCTCGACATGGGGCTCATCCCCGGCGCACAGGTGACGCTCGTGAAGTACGCCCCCATGGGCGACCCGATGGAGTTCATGGTCCACGGCTACGAGCTCACGCTGAGGGTGGCCGATGCGGAGACCATCGAGATCCACCCGGCCGAGGGCGCCCAGGATGCCCAGGCCGCGACAGGCGGCGAGGCGTACGACGGCACCGACGCGCTCGACCCGCGCAACCGCACGCATGTGGAGCACCCAGGCCTCGGCGAGGGCGGCCGCTACCACGTGCGCGCCGACGAGCATCCCCTGCCCGAAGGCACCACGATCACCTTCGCGCTCGCCGGCAACCAGAACTGCGGAAAGACGACGCTCTTCAACCAGCTCACGGGCTCCAACCAGCACGTGGGCAACTTCCCGGGCGTCACGGTGGACCGCAAGAGCGGAGCCATCCGCGGGCATGCGAACACCGAGGTCACCGACCTGCCCGGCATCTACTCCATGTCGCCGTACAGCGCGGAGGAGCTGGTCAGCCGCCAGTTCATCCTGGACGAGCACCCCTGCGGCATCATCGACATCGTGGATGCCACCAACATAGAGCGCAACCTCTATCTCACCATGCAGCTCATGGAGCTCGACGTCCCCATGGTCATCGCCCTCAACATGATGGACGAGGTGCAGAACAACGGCGGGCACATCCGCGTCAACCAGCTCGAGTCGATGCTCGGCGTCCCCGTGGTGCCCATCTCCGCCATCAACGGCGAGGGCGTCGACGAGCTCATCGAGCACGCGATGCACGTGGCCAAGTACCAGGAGCGGCCCGGCCGGCTCGACTTCTGCGACGAGAACGACCACGGCGGCGCCGTCCACCGCGCCATCCATGCCGTCATGTCGCTGATTGAGGACCATGCCGAGGCGGCAGGGCTTCCCATCCGCTTCGCGGCAACGAAGGTCCTCGAGGGCGACCACGACATCTTCAAGCGCCTGAACCTCGAGAAGAACGAGGCGGCGGCCATCTACCACATCATCCAGCAGATGGAGGAGGAGCGCGGGCTCGACCACGCCGCCGCCATCGCCGACATGCGCTACACGTTCATCGAGCGCGTCGTGTCGCAGACGGTCATCAAGCCGAAGGAGAGCATCGAGCACGAGCGCTCACGCAAGGCCGACGTCTACCTCACCGGCACCTACACCGCCATTCCCATTTTCATACTGGTCATGGGCCTGGTCTTCTGGCTGACGTTCAACGTCATCGGATACGGGCTGCAGAACCTCGTGTCGGATTTCGTGACATGGCTCACGGCGGAGGCGGACATCGCGCTCACCCAGGCGGGAACGAGCGCCATCGTGCACTCGCTCGTGATCGACGGCGTGTTCAACGCCATAGGCACCGTCCTGCCGATCCTGCCCATCATCGTGACGATGTTCTTCTTCCTGTCGCTGCTCGAGGACACGGGCTACATGGCACGCATCGCCTTCGTTATGGACAAGCCCCTGCGCCGCATCGGCCTCTCGGGTCGCTCGATCGTGCCCATGCTCATGGGCTTCGGCTGCACGGTGCCGGCGGTGATGAGCGCGCGCACGCTTCCCTCCGAGCGCGACCGCAAGCTCACCATCGCCATAACGCCGTTCATGAGCTGCTCCACCAAGCTCACCATCTATGCGTTCCTCACGGCCACGTTCTTCCCCGGCCATGGCGCGCCGATCATCCTGTGCCTCTACCTGCTCGGCATCGTGATCGGCATCTCCATAGCCTGGACGAACCACCACTTCTTCGAGCGCGGCGAGGCCGTCCCGTTCGTCATGGAGCTGCCCAACTACCGCCTGCCGAGCGCACGCAGCGTGGGCCAGCTGCTCTGGGAGAAGTCGAAGGACTTCCTCCAGCGCGCCTTCTCGGTCGTGCTCGTCTCGGCGATCGTGATCTGGGCGTTGGAGGCGTTCAGCCCGCAGCTCACGATGGTCTCGGACCCCGCCGACTCCACGCTCGCGCTGGTCGCAAACTGGCTCACCCCGATCTTCGCGCCCCTCGGGCTCGCCGACTGGCGCATCGCCGTCGCCCTCATCGCCGGCTTCATGGCGAAGGAGGTCGTCGTCTCCACGATGTCGGTGCTCTACGGGAGCACCGCGGCGATGCTCGCGGCGATCAGCCCCGGGTCGGTCATCTCGCTTCTGGTGTTCTGCCTGCTCTACACGCCGTGCGTTGCGGCCATCGCCGCCATCAGGCGCGAGCTGGGCGGCAAGTGGGCAGGCGGCATCGTGGCCTTCCAGTGCGGCATCGCCTGGGTGGTGGCGTTCATCGTGCATGCCATCTGCCTTGCCTGCGGCTTGGCGTAGCGAGGGAGGACGCGCCAACGACGAAGGCCGCCCCCTCTTCCCGAGAGGGCGGCCGTAACGTGTCTGTGGGATTCTCTCCGGAAGCCGAATGAGCGAGCTACCCCTGCTCGGCCTCGGGAGCGGATGCGTCGCCGATCGAGGCAGCATCCTTCCCGCGCTCACCGCGCCTCGTCTTTCGCTTCCTCTCGGAGGCGAGCCTCTCCGCCTCTCGCCTCTCCTCCTTCATGCCAAGAGCCTGCGCGATGTGGCGCCCAACGAGCTCCTTAACCTCCTCTACGGAGGTCCCCTCGGGAAGGCCGTCCTTCCTGAGGATCACGGCATCGGTGGGATAGTTGATGACGAGTAGGTTGTCCGTCTCGGTCAGCCGGTCGATGGCGTCATAGATGAAGTGCCTCTCCACGCCGTTGATCGTACAGTCAATCCTAGACCCCAGAACTACCTGCACGGGGACGTCGACCCCGCCGAAACGCGTCCTGTAGCGGTACGCCATCCGCTTGGTCATCACCGCATCCGTATAGAGGACCAAGCTGAGGAGGAGAAGCGCACCGAGCGAGAACCACATGGCCGGCATGCCGATGGTATCGACGTAGCCAAGCTGCTGCCCGACCCCGGTTGCGAGCAGCAAGGCGGCAAGCGTCGCATAGAGCGGCCTGCTCGAATGCTTGAGCTGCCTCACGTACTCCCCGAGCGTCTCTTCAGAGAGCTGGTACCTGCAGGAGATCCTCTTGGACATCTTTCGCCTCGCTTCCCCGGACTTGCTTCGCATGTCCTCGTCATGGCCAGACACGGAATAGCCTCCGGCGTCCACGGCGGGGATGCATCAGGGCACGTTCAAACTCGGAGCGACCACTATTGGTTATTGGCCAGGTAGTCCATGAGAACGCGCGGCACTTCCTCGATGTCGCTCCTATACAGGTCGCACATCGCGTCATGGTCCATGAAGAGCGCCATGAGGCTCTGCAGGACCTTGAGATGGCCTTGCGGGTCGGTGACGGCGAGGTTGAAGACCATCTTCACGTCGACCGTCTCCTGGTCGTCATCCATGCGATGGAACTTGACCGGTGAGTCCAAGCGCAGCACGCAGATTCCATCCGATATGACGCCGGATGCGGCCGAATGGGGCATGGCGACGGGAGGGTCGCAGGGAAGGCCCGTTGGATAGCTCTTCTCGCGCTCGATGCAGTTAGAAAGGAAGACGTCCTTCACTATTCCTTCCTCGACAAGCTTGTTGGCGCAAAGGCCAATGGCCTCGAAATCAGTCTCAGCATGGCCATCGATGGCAAAGACCCGAACGTCATTCATCAGCAGACTTCTTCCCATTCCAGTAGTGTCACTGCCCCATAACGAGGGGCGTCCCGGACCATTTGGAGACCAGCTGGTGCCGGGACGCCACCACATAAGCAACCGAACGAACGCGCCTCTCAGGAGAAACTATCCAATGAGACGATGGAGAATCTCGATGATGACGTTGAGCACGTTCATGCCGAAGAACTTGTCAGTCACCATTCCGGTCACTTCGATTCCAGTGGCATTCATCATCGCGGTCGCCTCGGGAGCGAACACGCTGGCGAGCACGCATGCCACGGTGGAGAAGAGCAGGGAGCTGATCAGGGCACGCACGAAGTTGCCGCGATCGGCGAGGACCGGCATGACGGTGTCGTACTGCAGGCCGGTGAGGGCCCCCATGGGGAAGTAGCTCATCCCAGGGATGACCAGGGCCATGAGGACGATCCACGGAATCGCGATTGCGGTGATGACCATGCAGTTCGGGTCGCCGAGGCCCAGGCAGACGTCCATGCCGATGACGAGCTCGTCGCCGGTGTCATCTCCAAGCCAGCGCCGCATGAAGGAGGTGGCAGCGGTGCCGATCGGGCTGATGCCCTCCATCATGATGGCGACCATGCGCGGGATGAGGACGAGCACTGCCGCGAAGCCGACAGCCATCGTGATGATTCCGGGGACGTCTCGGGCGGAGATGATGCCCAGGATCGCGCCGACGATGAGGCCGATGATGGAGGTGTCACCGAGCAGACCGATCTTGTCGCTCAGGGTAGAGATGTCGATGTCGATGTTGCGGAAGCCGGGGATGTGGTCATACAGCTTGTCGAGAAGCTGGAACACCGGGTAGACCATGTTGTAGGAGCCAGTGGAGCACGTGGTTCCCTCGAGCCCGTAGTACTCCTGCCAGTCGTCCGCGCAATGGTCGGCGCCTTTCAGCGCGAGGATGCCAGCGAGCAGGGTGACGCCAAGGCCTACGAAGAAGTTGTTGCCGGTGAGGGCATAGGCCAGGGTGCCCGGGATCAGGAAGTGAATGAAGTTCCAGATGTCGACGTTCATCGTCTTGGTCCAGTGGAGACGGATCATGATGACGTTGATGATGAACAGTAGCGCGATCGCGAGGGCCGCGAACGGCACCGAGAACGAAGAGGCGCCAACGGCGGCCCAGCCCACGTCAGCAACCGTATAGCCGGTGCCCATAGCGCTGTAGTACTCGACTGCCGGGTTCACCACCGTCAGAAGGAGGTTGATGGTGAGGCTCAGGCCCTGGAAGCCGATGCCCACCATCAGACCGGCCTTGAGGGCGTCTCCGAACTTCATGCGGAAGCAGAGTCCGACGATCATCATGACGATGGGGAGCATCACCGTCGCGCCCATGTTGATGATTGTTTGGAAGAAATCCATCAATACGTCCATGCTCTTGCCCCTCCTGGCTGTCTAGGCCCCTGCGGGCCTAGACAGTCCAATCGACGTGGATGTCGCTACTTGTTGGCCTCCATGACGCCCTTGCACTCCTCGACGATTCTCTTGCTGATGGCATCCGCGCCGATCCCGGAGATCAGCCCGAAGCCCATGATCACGGGCTTGCCGAGGTCCTTGGTGTACTTGGACGTCGTGATGACGATGTCGTTGTTCTTGGCCATCGACACGAGGTTCGAGATGACGCCCTTGTGGACGTTCGCGGGGATTCCGTTCTCCTCGCAGATCTTCTTCACTGCCTCCGCGGCAACGGAAGACGTGGCGATTCCGCTGCCACACGCGACCAAGATATCGACCGCTCCACCTGTCATGATCCGCAACTCCTTTCTCTTAGTCGTGCCTTCTGTCTCAGGGACTCCCTGGCGAAGCGCCTCCGAATGCCGCCCTCTGGGAGTCCTGCGCCTGCACGCTCCGGCGCATGCCTCCGCTATCTGCTATGACTCCTCGCCGTGCCAGCCGTGCGAGTCCTCCCAAGAGAGCAGCTCAGCTGCATCCGGAGCGTCCTCGTTGGGAATCAGCACGACCTTGATGGCCTCGCCGCTCTTGGTAAGGCCGATGCCTTCGTTGATCTTCGAGAGGGGAAGGACATGGGTGATGAACTTAGGAGCTTCGAATGCCGGGCTCAGGGCGAGATGGAAGCTGTCCTCGACCTGAATCGAGTTCGCGCCGTAATGCCCGTAGATCCAGAGGCCCTTGTAGTGGACGGTGTTCGAGTCGATCTCCGCCATGCTCCCCTTGGGAACGCCGCCGAACCAGACGACCGTGCCATGGGGCTTGGCCATATGGATTGCCTGGTTCTGGGTGAAGGTGGTGGGGGTGGCGGAGATCACCTTGTCGGCTCCCTCGCCGTTCGTGTACTCCATGACCTTCTCGACGGCATCCTCCTTGCCGCTGCAGACGTAGTGGTCCGCGCCGAAGCGGCGCGAGAGCTCCAGCCTGGTCTCGTTGAGCTCGCACATGATGATGTTGGTCGCGCCGCGCATCCTGGCAAGCTGGATATGGAAGCACCCGATGGGCCCGGCGCCGATGATGACGACGGTGTCCCCATACCTCACATCGATGTTGTCCTGGCAGGCGTACACGGAGGAAAGCGGCTCGGCCAAGGTCGCCGCGACGAGGTCCTGCCCCTCGTCGAGCTTGTAGACGGAGTGTGACGCGATCTGATGGGACGTCACCGAGTAGAGGTCGGCGAAGCCTCCCATGCGATCCGTGTAGGACACGCCGCTGGTGCACATCTCCTGCTGGCCAGAGCGACACCAACGGCACTTCATGCAGGGGTTGCCCGGATAGACGTAGACGTTGTCCCCCACACAATAGGCGCCGTCGCATTCGGAGCCGACCTCAACGATCTCGCCCACGATCTCGTGCCCATAGACCTTGGGGTAGTGGCCGTTGGCCGAGTCACTTGTGAGGTTGCGGATGTCGGAACCACAGAGACCGATGGCACGAACCTTGATGAGGAACCCGTCCTCCTCGCACTTCGGCGCATCGACCTCCTCGTAGCGAATATCGCTCGGACCGTACATGACAGCAGCCTTCATGTCGTTCGCTCCTTCCATCGGGCAATCGTCCCGCTCTTGGATGTGCCTGTCTTGCCGTGCCGACGTTCGAGACGCCTACTTGCTCGGTGCGGTCCCCCGCTTGTCGGCCTTCATCTTCTCCAGTGCCGCCTCCGGAATGCTGAGCGGGGTCATTCCCTGCACGGTCGCGAGGAAGTGGATTCTCATGACCGCCTCGGTTGCCTCCACGACCGCGCAGGCATGCTCGAGGTCCTTTGCCACGCAGACGATCCCGTGGTTGGCAAGCAGCACGATGTCGTGGGACTGGATCGCATCCTTGAGACCATTGGTGATGTCGATCTTGCCGGGCTCCCCATACGGAATGCAGGGGATGCCGTCATGAAGGATCGAGAAGGTCGTTGAGCAGTCGATGTCGACGCCCTTGCCGCAGAACGCATATGCGGTCAGATACGGGGAGTGGCAGTGGAGAACGGCATTGCAGTCGGGACGCGACTCCAGAGCGACCTTGTGCAGAAGGTATTCGCTCGAACGACGCACCGAGCCGCCGACCTGCTCGTCACCGTCCATGACCGCAATCATGTCCTCGTCCAAGAATGCCTTGCGAGTCGCAGTCGGGGTGATGTAGAGCAGCCCGCTTTCGCGATCGAGAATGGAGAGGTTGCCCTCAAGCGAGTTGACAAGCCCCTTCTCGTCCATGATGTGCGAGTAGAGCACGACCTCTTTCTTAATCTCATGTGGTGTCTTCGACATCTTCGCAGCTCCTTCCGCCAGGACCTCTTGGTAGCTCGCAGGGTCGCATCGGCTTTGGGGGCTCTCAAGTCAACATCGTTTCAAGACGTCGGAAGCAAACTGACAATCGCTGGTAGATTGCGTGTTTTCTGTGAATTCAACGGGCGAACGGCAACCCAGGGAGATGCGCTAGCGAACTTGCCAGCAAAGGGCGTCGAAGAGGTCGGCGGCATCCATCCCAAGCAGCTGCGCCCGCCTGCCGGCATCCTGCCCGATCGAGATGATCTCGGAGAAGAGATACGTGTACTCCGAAACGCCCTGCGAGGCGAAGCAGAACAGGAAGTTCACGACGTTCTCGGGATTGGAGAAGGGGATGCCACGATGCGAGACGAGCAGGCTCAGCCCGTCACGCAGCACCCCGCTGTCCGCGCTCGCATGCGCGAGGGCAACTCCCGGGCTCAGCACGATGTAGTCGCCGTATTTACGGACGGTCTCGATGGCCTTCTCGACGAACCTCGGCTCGATGGAGCCGTCTGCCACGAGCATGTCGCCAGCCCGGCGTATCCCCTCGTCCCAGGTCATGTTCTCATCGTCGATCTCGAAGCAGTTCGGCTTGAGGAGCTCGCCTATGCGCGTCGGCTGCCGGCGCCTCTCGGAAGACTGGTAGTTCCTGACCTCCTGCACGAGCCGCATGCGCAGCTCGTCTGGAAGATCGGCCCCATGCAGGTAGCTCGCCAGCGCATCCATCTTGTCGTCGGAAGACCTCACCGGGGAGACCTTCGACAGCTCGCTCGCGCCGCCGAGCGCCGTCGTCGCCTTCTTTATGGCCTTCAGGTCGTCCATGTCCAACACCGGATGCACCGTGACGTTCGGATAGGACGTGCCGCTCAGGGGGACCGTCGATATGACGAGATCCGGCTTTGCCGTGTTGCCGAGCTGCTCCTCGAAGCCCTGCTCAGGGAAGACCCCGACGATATTGAAGTCGAAGTAGCTCTTTATCTGGGCCTCGAGATAGCGCCCTGTCGCCATGCTCCCAGGGCACACTATGGCAACGAAAGGCTTCTCGTTCGAGCTCACTCCCTTGATGAGCGAGACGCAGATGTGAAGCATTATGGACTTCACCATGCTGTCATTGATCTCGTAGTTCAGATACTTCTGCAGTATCCCGATATTCGACCGCACCGCCTTCTCGAGGGTGTAGTAGTCGATGGGAGCCGCATCCTCCTCTGTGAAGTCGAAGTCCAGGTCTATCCAGTCGCGCATGCTCTTGAGGTGCAGGAGCAGCGCATTCGCGAGGACGCCATCTCCTGCAAGCGACGTTCCAAGCGTTCGGTCGATGTTCAGCAGGAAGTGGATGACAACCTCATAGAATTCGATCTCGTCAAGGCTGCGCACATACGACCCGATGTTGTTCCTCTCGAGGAAGTTGGCGAACGCCACCAGCCTGTCCCTGTCGACGCAGATCCCGAGCCTTCCGCATACGTATGCCAGCAGGCCGTCGAGCCTCGAGAACTCGCCCTCATGCGCAGCCGTCCCAGACACGTCGAAGGGGGCGTTCAGAAGGATGAAGAGGCACAGGATGACGTCGTAGAAGGCTTCGTCCGTCACCACGATGCCGTTCGATTCCAGATAATCGCGTGCATGGACGTATATGTCCTCGAACGAGCGGCTCGGCGCAAGGCGCTCGATCACTATGCGCTGGTAGATTGCCTTGTTGCCGTTCTCCAGCGCGAGGCCGCGAAGTCTCTTCACGAGAAGGTCGATGCGCAGGTCCGCCGGGCAGCAGGTGCGCACGCCCTTGCCCGCCTCCGAGTTGACCGCCACCCCCTCCTCGCCCATGGGGTCCCGCAGGTCGTCGATGTCCTTCATGACGGTCACGCGACTGACGTTGAGCTCGTCGGCGATGTCTTGCATGGAGTAGTAGCGGTCGCCCCAAAGCAGCAGGAGCTCGATGTAGAACTTCCGCTCGCGTTTGGAGAAGCGATAGGACTGCACGTTCACGTTATCCAGCGCCGCAAGGACCGTTGCGGAACTGAAGTCTTCGCTCGCTTGCAGACGGCCAGCAACATTCACGTACAGTCCGGCCATGTGCAGTCCGCGCAGGAACTCGTTGATCTCGGAGATGTCCGCACGCAGGGTACGCTCTGATATCGAGAACTCGCGAAGCAGTGGCCCAACGGGAAGTTCGGCACGGGAATCCCTCACGAAACGTCTGAGTATCTGCTCCGACCGGCGCTTCATGACATCGAGTCATCTCCTGCCGTCATCTTTCGCGCTGGATTGCCGGCAGAGCCCTAGGGCTCCCAGATGATTCGCCGCAGGGTCATATGCGCGCAGCCACCGCTTCCTTACATCACCCAAACGTCGCAGCGAATACCTGACCGACCTGCCTGTTCCCAGGCTCTCATTTCAGGACGCATGGTCACATCCGGCCAAACCGCGCTCAAGTCAACTTCTCTTCACCAAATTGTCACGTGATTCACAATCGCAGGTAGATGGCACGATTCCCCGCTCGGGTCTCGCCAAGCGGACTATACGCATCCGCCGGGAACGGGCTGGGAACGACGAAGGCCGCCCCCTCTTCTCGAAGGGGCGGCCGTAACGTGACTGTGGGATTCTCCCCGGGAGCCGATGGGCTAGTCGCGCGTGAGCTTGCGATGCAGGCGGTGCGGGCGGGATGCCTCCGGCCCCAGGCGCCTCTCGCGATCGGCCTGGTAGGAGGCGAAGTTGCCCTCGAACCAGTGCCACTGGCCCGGGTTCTCGTCGGTGCCCTCCCAGGCCAGGATGTGCGTGGCGATGCGGTCGAGGAACCAGCGGTCGTGCGAGACCACCACGCTGCAGCCCGGGAACGCCATGAGTGCCTCCTCCAGGCTCTCGAGCGTCTCGACGTCCAGGTCGTTGGTCGGCTCGTCGAGGAGGATCAGGTTGCCGCCCTCCTTGAGCGTGAGCGCGAGGTTGAGGCGGTTGCGCTCGCCGCCCGAGAGCACGCCGGCGCGCTTCTGCTGGTCGGAGCCCTTGAAGCCGAAGCTCGCCACGTAGGCTCGCGCGGGAATCTCGGTGTCGCCCACCTGGATGGTGTCGGCGCCGCCGGAGACCACCTCCCACAGGGTCTCGTCCGGGTCGATGCCGGCGCGGGCCTGGTCCACGTAGGAGATCTTCACCGAGTCGCCCACCTCGAGCGTGCCGGAGTCGATGGGCTCAAGCCCCACGATGGCCTTGAGCAGCGTCGTCTTGCCCACGCCGTTCGGGCCGATGATGCCCACGATGCCGTTGCGCGGCAGGGTGAAGGAGAGGTCGTCGATGAGCACGCGGTCGCCGAAGCCCTTGTGCAGGTGGTCGGCCACGACGACCTTCTCGCCCAGGCGAGGCCCCACCGGGATATGCAGCTCGGTGAAGTCCACGCCCTTGGCGGCGCGGGCCTCGGCCTCCATCTGCTCGTAGCGCTCGAGGCGGGCGCGGCTCTTGGCCTGGCGCGCCTTCGGCGAGCTGCGGACCCACTCCAGCTCTCGCTCGAGGCGCTTCGCGCGGCGGGCGTTCTGCTTGCCCTCCACCTCGAGGCGGGCGGCCTTCTTCTCCAGGTAGGTGGAGTAGTTGCCCTCGTAGGGATAGAGCTGGCCGCGGTCGACCTCGCAGATCCAGCCGGCAACGTCGTCCAGGAAGTAGCGGTCGTGCGTCACCGCCATCACGGCTCCGGGATAGGAATGCAGGAACTGCTCGAGCCACAGCACGCTCTCGGCGTCCAGGTGGTTGGTGGGCTCGTCGAGGAGCAGCAGGTCGGGGGCCTCCAAAAGGATGCGGCACAGCGCCACGCGCCTACGCTCGCCTCCGGAGAGCTGGCTCACCGGGGCATCCGGGTCGGGGCACTGCAGCGCGTCCATGGCCTGCGAGAGCTGGGAGTCCAGATCCCAGCCGCTTGCGGCGTCGATCTCGGTCTGCAGGCGGCCCATCTCGGCCATTAGCGAGTCGAAGTCGCAGTCGGGGTCGGCCATCTCGACGCCGATCTGGTTGAAGCGCTCCACCTTGGCGATGATGTCGGCGAAGGCAAGCTCGATGTTCTCCTTTACGGTCTTGTCCTCCTCGAGCTTCGGCTCCTGCTCGAAGATTCCCACGGTGTAGCCGGGGGTGAGCATGGCCTCGCCCGCCGAGACGTCCTCCAGGCCGGCCATCACGCGCAGCAGCGTGGACTTGCCGGCGCCGTTGGGGCCGACGACGCCGATCTTGGCGCCTGGATACACGCCGACCGTCACGTCGTCGAGGATGACCTTGTCGTTGTGCGCCTTGCGCGCATGGATGAGCTGGTAGACGAACTCTGCCACGGGACCTCCTGTCGGCCACGCCCGGAAACGGGCTTGTCGGGATGCGGTGCGTGCATGGATGGGATGCTGAAAGGCCATTCCCCATCATAACGGGTCGGCGGTCGGACCTGCGAACGTCCACGGATGCCCCACGACATGCCGCGGATGCGTGGACCTTCCCGCACGTTATCGTTTTCGTGTCAGGCTATCGTGTATGAGGTTGTGTGACGGTCGGCGCCCGAAGGCGCATGAAGGCAGGAGGAAGCATGAACCCGTTCGTCTACGAGATTCCCACGAAGGTTTACTTCGGAGAGGGCCAGCTCTCCCACCTCGGGCCCGAGCTGGCGCGCTTCGGCAAGAAGGTGCTGCTCGTCTACGGCGGCGGCTCCATCAAGCGCACCGGCCTCTACGACCGCATCGTGAAGGAGGTAGAGGCGGCCGGCCTCGAGCTCTTCGAGCTCCCCGGCGTCGAGCCCAACCCCAGGGTCGCGACCGTGCGCAAGGGCGCGCAGATCTGCAAGGACGAGGGCATCGACGTGGTGCTGGCCGTTGGCGGCGGCTCCACCATCGACTGCTCCAAGTTCGTCGCGGCCTCCGCATGCGTGGACCACGATCCGTGGGACTTCTTCGTGAAGGGCGCCCCCGTCGAGAAGGCGCTTCCCCTCGTCACGATCCTCACGATCGCGGCAACCGGCTCGGAGATGGACGACGGCGGCGTCATCTCCAACCCCGACACCCACGAGAAGCTGTTCACCGGCAACATGGCGCTGCTCCCGAAGGTGTCCTTCGAGGACCCGACCCTCACCTACACGGTCCCGAAGTACCAGACGGCAAGCGGCTCGGCCGACATCCTGAGCCATGTCCTGGAGGTCTATTTCGACATGGCGCCCGGCCTCTACATGCTCGATGCCTTCATGGAGGGCCTCATGAAGACGGTCATCCGCTTCGCGCCCGTCGCCCTGGCCCATCCGGACGACTACGAGGCGCGCGCGAACCTCATGTGGGCGTCGTCCTGGGCGATCAACGGCTTCGTGAACGGCGGGCGCGGCGTCGACTGGAGCTGCCACGCCATGGAGCACGAGCTCTCCGCGTTCTACGACATCACGCACGGCCATGGCCTCGCCATCCTCACCCCGCGCTGGATGGAGTACTGCCTGAGCGAGAAGACCGTCTCCAAGTACGTGCAGTACGGCGTCAACGTGTTCGGGCTCGACGCTACCGCCGACCCGATGGTCGTGGCACGCCAGGCAATAGAGCGCACCGCCGACTTCCTGTACGACAAGCTGGGGCTTGCCAGCACCCTCACCGACCTCGGGATCGACGACACGAACTTCGAGCTCATGGCCGAGAAGGCCTGCAAGGCGTACAGCGGCGATTGCGTGGACGGCTTCGTGCGCCTCGAGCCCCAGGACATCGTGAGCATCTATCGCATGTGCCTGTAGGGGCGCATGCGATAGGGGCGCGGCCGCAGCCGCCTTCCGCGGCTCGCGACGGCAGCCTCAGGCGGCGGCCCCGTCGGCGATGCCGGCGGGGCCGTCTTCTTGGATGGATAATGTCCCCTGCAGGGAGGGATTAGCGAAGGAAATTCTAATTCCTACTTGATTGCTAGGTTTATAAGTGCGAGACTACGTCGCAGCCCGGAAGGGTCACGGCCCGAACGGGCACTACCAGCAGACGTCGCACGAAGCGACGGCATCAGGAAAGGAAGCACCATGAACTACGCAGCCAGCGTCGATGCGCTGATCGGACAAACGCCTCTCCTGGACCTGTCCGAGATGTGCGGCGGCGCAGCAAAGATTCTCGGCAAGTACGAGGCCACCAACCCCGGCGCGTCGGTGAAGGACCGCGTCGCCAAGTACATCCTCGACGCGGCCGAGGCCGACGGCTCCCTCAAGCCCGGCGGCACCATCATCGAGCCCACCTCCGGCAACACCGGCGTCGGCCTGGCCATGCTCGCCGCCGCCCGTGGCTACCGCCTGATCCTCACCATGCCCGAGACCATGAGCGTCGAGCGCCGCAAGCTCGCCGCCTCCTACGGCGCCGAGATCGTGCTCACCCCGGGCGCCAAGGGCATGCCCGGCGCCATCGCCAAGGCGGACGAGCTCCACGAGCAGACGCCCGGCTCCATCATCGCCGGCCAGTTCACCAACCCCGCCAACCCGCGCGCCCACTACGAGACCACCGGCCCCGAGATCTGGCGTGCCACCGAGGGCACCGTGGACATCGTGGTCGCCGGC
The DNA here is from genome assembly GCA_902795635.1 of uncultured Coriobacteriaceae bacterium. Lineage (GTDB taxonomy): Bacteria > Actinomycetota > Coriobacteriia > Coriobacteriales > Atopobiaceae > CADBMC01. The sequence goes on from CADBMC010000147.1 coordinate 16,225, forward strand.
GTGGGCACCGGCGGCACCATCTCCGGCACCGGCCGCTTCCTGAAGGAGCACAAGGCCGGCGTGAAGGCCGTGGCCGTCGAGCCCGCCGAGAGCCAGGTCCTTGCCGGCAAGCCCTCCGGCGCGCACCGCATCCAGGGCATCGGCGCCGGCTTCATGCCCAAGACCTACGACGCCTCCGTTGTCGACGAGGTCGTCCCCGTCGCCTCCGATGACGCCATCGCCACCAAGAAGGAGCTCGGCCGCCGCGGCGTGCTCGTGGGCATCTCCTCCGGCGCTGCCGTGAAGGCCGCCATCGAGCTGGCCAAGCGTCCCGAGAACGCGGGCAAGACCATCGTCGCCATCCTCCCGGACACCGGCGAGCGCTACCTCTCGATGGACCTGTAAGGCCTCAAGGCACGACGCGCAGGCCTGGCCCTGCGCGCGAGACTCGGCATTCCTGGCGGCCCTCCCCCTCTGGGCGGAGGGCCGCCTTCTCATATGCCGGCACCATGCGGGCGGCCGCGGAGCACTATCGTTGGATGCATGGCACCATCGCGAACGCGCATGCTCGAGGGCCGTGCGTCTGGGCGATGATATATAGGCTGTCGGTCGCGGAGTCGAGAGGGACCCATGGGGCATTCGTTGGCACAGCGTGAGGATGGCGGAAGGGGCGTCGCCGTGCGGCATGCCGCCGCAGTCGGCCATGGCACGGAGGGCGGCCCGTCGAAGGGCATCGACATCCTCCATGGCGACCTTCGCAGGGACGTCTTCCGCTTCGCCATGCCCGTCGCCGCCACCGGCATCTTGGAGCAGCTCTCGAACCTCATCGACACGATGATGGTGGGCAGGCTCTCGGGCGCCATGGGAACGCTGGGGATGGCCGCCGTGGGCGCAAACACCCCCATATCCTCCTTCGTGATCGGCCTGTTCGTGGGCATCTCGCTCGGCGCGAACGTGACCATCGCCACGGCGATCGGCCAAGGCGACCAGAACCGCGTCTCGAAGGCGGTGCATACCTCCATCCTCATGGCGCTCGCCGGCTTCGCCATCGCCCTTCTCGGCGAGGTCGTCGCCGAGCCCCTGCTCGTGCTCCTCCGGGTGCCCGCCGAGACCCTCCCCGAGGCCATCCTCTTCCTGCGGGTCTACCTGCTCGCCATGCCGGCCATACTGCTCTACAACTTCGAGGCGGCGATATTCCGCTCCATAGGCATCACCAAGCTGCCGCTGCAGGCGCTCTGCCTCGCGGCGGGGACCAACGTCGTCTTCGGCTACCTCTTCATCGGCGTCTTCGACTGGTTCGTCGTGGGCTCGGCGCTCGCCACCGTGCTCTGCTACGTGACGAGCGCGCTCGTGCTGCTGGTGCGGCTGCTCAGGATCGACGCGCCCATCCGCGTCACGCCCTCCAGGCTGCGCTGGGACGGCCCGTCCGCCGCGTCCATCATCCACATCGGTCTTCCCGCCGGCATACAGAGCGCCGTGTTCTCGCTGGCCAACATCGTGATCCAGTCCGCCATCAACAGCCTCGGCACCACCGTCATGGCGGCGTCGAGCGCGTCGCTCTCCATCGAGGCGGTCGTCTACAACCTGCTCAACTCCTTCAGCCAGGCATGCACCACCTTCGTGGGGCAGAACAACGGCGCACGCCAGCTCGACCGCTGCAGGAGCGTCCTCAAGGTGTCGTTCGCCGAGGCGTCGGTCGCCGCCGCGGTCGTCATCCTGTCCAGCCTTGCCTTCGGCAGGCAGGAGATCGCCCTGTTCAGCTCCGACCCCAAGGTCGTGGAGATCGGCTACGTACGCGTCTCCATCGTGATCTCCTCCTACTTCTTCTCCATGGCGTACGAGGTGATCAGCGGCTACCTGCGCGGCTTCGGGATCTCGGTCGTCCCCGCCATCATCACGACGATCGTGATCTGCGGGATACGGTTCTTCTGGGTGCTCGTGGTGTTCCCCGCGAACCCCACCTTCCATACCATCATGGTCGTCTATCCCATAAGCCTCGCGACCAACGCGCTCTGCATGGTCGCCGTGCTGCTTCTGGCCAGGCCCGCCGGCAAGGCGAGGCGCGTGGCCGCGCGGTAGCGCGTCGCAGGCGGCGCAGGGCGCACGAAGGGGAAAGGAGGCGCCTGCATGTGCGAGATATTCGGGCTGAGCTCCGCCGCCCCGGTGGAGACGAACGGATGGCTGCGCGCGTTCTTCGCGCATGGCGACGAGCATCCCGACGGCTGGGGCCTCGCGTGGCGTGACGGCGAGGAGGAGCCCTTCCTGCGCAAGGGCCCCGAGCGCTCGCTGGACTCCGCGGAGCTCGCCTCCATCCTCTCCGAGCCCATCTCCCACACGCACCTCATCGCCCACATACGCCAGGCATCGCAAGGCGGGCTCAAGCCCGAGAACTGCCACCCCTTCGCCGAGCACGACGTCTTCGGCAGGACCTGGGTCATGGCCCACAACGGCGCCGTCATGAACGACGACCTGCTTCCCGGCTACGACATCCGCTCGGAAGGCGAGACGGACTCGGAGTGGGTCGTCCTCTTCCTGCTCGACGTGCTGGAGGAGGCAAGCGAGCGCGCCGGGCATCCTCTGGGCTTCGAGGAGCGCTTCGACGCGCTGGCATCCGCCATCGCGATGCTCTCCGCGGGCAACATGCTGAACCTCGTGATAGACGACGGCACCTACCTCTACGCCCACACCAACACCGTCTCCTGCTCTCTGCGCTGGCTGCGCCTGGACGGCACCGTCGTGGTGAGCACCGAGGCGCTCGACGACGGCGACTGGCAGCCCATGCCCGTGTGCCGGCTCGTGGCCTTCCGCGACGGCGAGATGGTGGGCATGGGTCCCCGGCACGTGAACTGCAGCTGGAGCGGGCGCACGCTCGCCGACTACCTCTCCGTGGCAGGCCCCGAGCCCACGCATGCGAGCGACAGGCCAGAGGCCGAGCACGCCCTCGCGACGGGTGCCGCGACGGAAGGGGGCCGCGTCTGATGGGGCTCGCGTACGAGGTGGCCTCGACGCCAGGCGCCTACCTGAAGAAGGCGTTCTACAACCCGGTGCGCTCCGGAAGGTCGCGCGAGCCTCGCACGATCGCGTTCGGCAGCCACCGCCTGCAGCATTGCGTCCTCTGGGAGCCCGACGAGCCCACGCACGACGAGACGGTCATGTACTTCCACGGCGGAGGCTACCTCGTGGGCACGCCCGAGTCCATGGTCGACGCCGCCAACGTCTACAACTCGCAGGGCTACCGCTTCTGCTCCGTGGGCTTTCGCCTCATGCCGTTCTTCCGCTTCCCGGCGCAGGTGGACGACGCGTTCGCAGGCATCGAGGCGACGCTGGGCTGGCTTTCCGCCCATGGGCTGCCGAGCGAGCGCCTCGTCGTGGGCGGGAGCTCGTGCGGAGGGCATCTCGCCTGCCTCGTGAGCTACGGTCGCGAGCTCGCGCGTGCCCATGGCCTCGATGCGAGCCGCGTGGCGGCCGTCGTCTCCGTGGCAGGGATCGTGGATGCCGACGACATGCTCCTGCACCCCTTCCCCTCGGCCGGCATATGGCGCCGCTACATGGGGCTGCCCGCCGCCGATGGCTCCATGGCCGCACGCCACGAGGCGCTTCTCCCCTACTCGCCCATAGCGCTCATAGACGCCGACTCGCACGTGCCCTTCTTCGCCATCCACGGGACCTCGGACGAGATGAGCCCCTTCAGGCGCGAGGCGGAGTTCGCGATGCGGCTGAACCGCCTGGCAGGCCCCGGCACGGCCACGCTGCGCGCGGTGGACGACCCCGCGTTCCAGCACATGGTGGCCACCGTGACGCTGCACAAGGACCGTGTGGAGGACTCGGCTCCTCTCACGGACCTCTTCGGGTGGCTCGAGGCCAAGCTCGGCTAGGCGCGTGCGAAGCTTTCCCGTGCCCGCGCGCTACCATGGGAAGGCACGCATGCAGGAAGGCGACGCCCGCGCCATGCCCTGGGCGCGAAGGCGTGCGCATCACGTTTGAGGAGGCCCCATGTTCCACCTGAACCAGTCCGAGCGCGAGTTCCGCAACGGCGACAACGGCCCCAAGTACCTCATGAAGGGCCCCCGCGTGAACTTCGGCATCGTCCGCCTGAACCCTGGCGACACCATGGCCAAGCACCTGCATCGCACCATGGAGGAGAACTTCTACGTGATGGAGGGCAACCCCACCTTCACGATCGACGGCACCGAGCTCGCCGCCCAGCCGGGCGACTTCATCCACGTCGAGCCGGGCGAGGCCCACGAGATCGAGAACCGCTCCGACGCCCCCTGCCTGTTCGTGATCAACACCGACCCCTACATCGAGGCCGGCGACAAGGTCCTGCTCTAGGCGCAAGCCGCATCGGAAGAGGGACATGCACGGCAGGAAGCCGAAGCACTTCGACCTCGAGGAACGCCTCGGGCGCTATGCCAGCGCCATCGAGCCCGACCCTGCGAGATGGGCGGGCCGGTGGGCTGTTGCCTGCTACCCTGGCATCGGCGCCGTTGGCACGGGCCCGGGGCGCTTCCGCGAGGTGAGGCTCGACCTCGGCTGCGGCAAGGGCTCCTTCCTGGCGGCCGAGGCCGCGCGCGAGCCGGACGTGCTCTTCGTGGGCGTGGACTTCGAGCCGGCCTGCGTGGCCTATGCGGCGCAGGCCGTGTGCGAGGCAGGGCTTGCCAACTGCGTCGTCGTCCCCGGCAAGGGCGAGGACGTATGCCGGGTCTTCGCGCCGGGCGAGCTCTCGCTCATCCACGTGAACTTCCCCACGCCCTTCCCCAAGAAGCGCGACGCGCACCTGCGGCTCGTCGCCCTCGAGAGGCTGCTCGAGTACCGGCAGGCGCTCGCGCCGGGCGGCGTCTTGTGGCTGCGGACGGACAGCCAGCCCCTGCGCGACTTCGCGCGCGGCCAGCTTGCCCTTGCCGGCTACGAGACGCTGTGGGACCTCGACGACGAGCGCGGGGCGGAGGCCGCCTCCGACTCCTCGCTTCCCCCTTGGGCGACGAGCCTGCCAGCCACCTACTACGAGGAGCGCCTCACGGCGCGCGGCGCGAAGGTGCTCTCGCTGGCGGCGACGCCCGTGCCCGGCTTCGACACGGCCCACGTGCGCCAGACCCGCTCCCTCAGCCTCGTCGACTACCTCCCGGCCGACCTGGACGACCTCGACTACCTACCCTATGGGATGGAGTGGACGGTCGAGACCATCCGCCGGTGCCGCCGAGGCCACGTGGCGGCAGGCGGGCGCATCGGCACGCGTGACCCGAACGCCTAGGCGCCCGGAGGCAGGGCGGCGCGCGGCACCGGGCAACGCGCCACGCGATCTGGGGTAGGAAGACCTTCGACGACAGGCTCGCGCGGATGCGGACGCGCGC
>CADBMC010000148.1 GCA_902795635.1 uncultured Coriobacteriaceae bacterium
CTCTCGAGCGCGAACTCCATCAACGTGGGCCGGCTCGTGCCGCAGGTGGCCTACTACTTCCACGCCTATGCGCAGCTCGTCGCCGCAGGCGGAGTGCTGGAGGGCGACCCGGTGGACTTCTGTGTGCCCACCGGCAACTTCGGCGACGTGCTGGCCGGCTACTATGCGAAGCTCCTCGGCCTGCCCGTGCGCACCTTCGTGGTGGCCTCCAACTCCAACGACGTGCTCTGCGACTTCATCTCCACCGGCACCTACGACAGGCGCCGCCCCTTCATGAAGACGATCTCGCCCTCCATGGACATCCTCGTCTCCTCCAACCTGGAGCGCCTGCTCTACTACGTCTCCGACGGCGACTGCGAGCTCGTGGCCTCCCTCATGCGCCAGCTTGCCGAGGAGGGCGCCTACACCGTCCCCTCCAGCCTGCTGGAGCGCATCTGGCAGACCTTCTCCTGCGGGCATGCCACCGACGACGAGACCCGCGCGGCGATCCGCTCCGCCTGGGAGGAGGACCACGTGCTCCTCGACACGCACACCGGCGTGGGCAAGCACGTGCTGGACGGCCGCGACCGCGACGGGGTGCCTCGCATCCTCCTGGCCACGGCGAGCCCCTTCAAGTTCTCGGCCGACGTGCTGGCCGCCCTCGGGCACCAGACCGCGGGGCTCGACGGCTTCGCCTGCATGGACGAGCTCGCCCGCGTGACCGGCCGCGTGCCGCCCGCGGCCCTCTCCCAGCTGCGCGACATGCCCGTGCTGCACACGGACGTGGAGGACGTGGACGACATGGGCGGCTTCGTGGAGGCCGCCGCGAGCCGCATCTTCGGCTAGCCCCGCACGCGCGCACGCCACGCATCGACCCCGACAAGACGAACGGGAAGGACACTGCTTTGGACATCTGCTGCTTCGACCTCGAGGGCGTGCTCGTACCCGAGATCTGGATCGCCTTCGCCGAGGCCACCGGCATCGAGGAGCTCAAGCGCACCAGGCGTGACGAGCCCGACTACGACAAGCTCATGAGGTTCCGCCTCGGCATCCTGGACGAGCACGGCCTCGGCCTGTCCCAGATCCAGGAGGTCATCGACGGCATCGACCCCTTGCCCGGCGCGCGCGAGATGCTCGACGAGCTCCGCCAGCAGGCCCAGGTGGTCATCATATCCGACACCTTCGAGCAGTTCGCCTCCCCGCTCATGCGCAAGCTCGGCTGGCCCACCATCTTCTGCAACTCGCTCGAGGTGGCGCCCGACGGCCATGTGACGGGCTATAAGCTGCGCTGCGAGCAGACGAAGCTCACCACCGTGCGCGCGCTGCAGTCGATGGGCTACGACACCATCGCCACGGGGGACTCCTACAACGACCTCGCCATGATCCGCGCGAGCAAGGCGGGCTTCCTCTTCCGAAGCACCGACAGGATCATCGCCGACAACCCCGACATCCCGGCGTATTCCACCTACGACGAGCTGCTCGCCGCCTTCCGGGGCGCCTTGGGGGTCGCCTAGCCATGGGACCGTCTTGGGATGGCGAGGGGCTTTGCCATGTGAGCGTGCCGGCCACCTCGGCAAACATCGGCGTGGGGTTCGACTGCCTGGGCATGGCGCTGGACCTGAGGGCGGAGTTCTGCTTCCAGCCGGCAGACGAGCTTTCCATCGAGGGCTGCCCGGGGCGCTTCCAGGGCCCGGACAACCTCGTGTGGCAGAGCTACCTCTACGCCGCCAAGCGCCTCGGCCATGAGCCCTGCCCCCTGCGCATCCGCATCGACTCGCCCATCCCGCTCTCCGGCGGGCTCGGCTCGAGCTCGGCCTGCGTCGTGGCCGGCATCTCTGCCGCGCAGATCGTGCATGGCCAGGCCATAGACCCCTACACCACCATCAAGGTGGCCGTGGCCCTCGAGGGGCACCCCGACAACGTCGCCCCCGCCATCCTCGGCGGGGTGGTGAGCTCGTTCTCCAAGGACGGCGACACCACCTGCGTGAGGCGCTCGGTGGCGCCCGGCCTGCGCTTCGTGGCCATAGCACCGCCCACCGAGGTGCGCACCGAGGACGCGCGGCGCGCCATGCCCACCGAGGTCCCGCTCGAGGTGGCCGTGTGGCAGATGGGCAGGTGCGTGGCAACGGTGGACGCCCTGCGCTCGGGCGACCTGCAGCTTCTGGCCAAGGCATGCGACGACAGGCTCCACGAGCCCTACCGCCGCAAGCTCATCCCCTGCTACGACGACGCCCGCGCGTGCGCCATGGCGGCGGGCGCCGCGGCGTTCTTCATCTCGGGATCCGGCTCCACGATGATCGCCGTGTGCGGCTCCGACGCGACGGCCGAGCGCATCGCCGAGAGCGAGCAGGTCCGACTGGGAGATGCCTGGGTGCGGGTGCTGAGGGCGAGCGACTCCGGCGTGAGGGCCTTCGTCTCGTAGGCTATGCCTCCTGGGCCTCCGCGAAGTGGCTCGGCCGATGCGGGCCCTTGCCATGCTTGCGCGAGTCCTCGCCGTGCGCATCCTTGCCTGTGGCAGGCATCTCCTGGCTTCCGCCCTCGATGACCTTGAGGAAGTCGCGCGAGCTGCGCCGCGCGGCCGTGGAGGGGTTGTGCGAGAACTCGTCGCCGATGAGGTAATCCACGTAGCTGTCGGTGTCGACGACCTCCGGGTGGCCCGCCGGCATGCGGAACGGGATGAAGCGCGTCGAGCCCTCGAGCCCGTCGGGCTCGTCGATGGTCTCCGAGCCGCCGATTCCGTCGTCGAAGGCGATGGGCTCCTGCTCGGAGATGCGCTCGTCGAGCGCCTTGAGCGCCGCGGCGAAGGCGTCCTCCGAGGCGCCGAGGTCCTCGACCTCGCGCCGCTCCGGGAACACCCCCTCGTCCACCTGCGCGACGCGCGCGCCAATCTCCTTGCGGCCGGGGTTCGCGCTGGGGCTGGCGCCGGCGGCCTGCGTGGGTGCGGGCGCCTCGGGGATGCTGCGCTGCACGAGCGGCCCCTGCTCCACCTCGTGCGAGGCGGTGTCGTCGAGGAAGTCGGACTCGATGCCGTCGCGACGGATGCTGTCGCCCACGGCCGCGTCCCACCACGCGGTGCCCACGTCGCCCGTCGTGCCGTCGGCGCGACGGATCACGGGCACCCCGTCCATCATGTTGCCCGAGCCCAGACGGTCCTGGAGCACCGCGGCCACGCCCTTGGCCCGCGTGGCCATGCGCTCACGGAACGTGAGGCGCCTCACGTAGCTCTCGGCCACGACCGCGTAGTCGTTGGTGTCGGTGATGAGCTCTGGCTCGGCCTCGGGCTCGGGATCGGCCTTCGCAGGCGCGCTCCCCTTCGCAGGCACGTCCGCCTTCGCGACGTCCTTGGCAGGCGCGTCTGCGCGCATGTGCCCCGATGCGGGGGCATGCGCGGGGGCCTGTGTCGTGAAGGCGTCCTCGGGCATGCGCAGGACCTGCGAGTCCTCGACGCTC
>CADBMC010000149.1 GCA_902795635.1 uncultured Coriobacteriaceae bacterium
CACCGGCTTGCTGGCGGCGAGCATCCACGAGCCCACGACCTGCCCGCCCACGGCGAAGACGAGCCCTGCCCCTGCCATGCCCAGCCCTATGAAGAGGCTGGCCAGAAGCGGGCCCGTCACATACAGGACGTCCACGAGCAGGACCTCGAAGCTGTAGGCCATGTCCAGGAGCTCCGGGCGCACGAGATGGGCCCACAGCGAGCGCGTCGTCCCCGCCACCGGAGGGGTGCACGAGCCCGTGAGGAAGGCGATGAGCAGCACGAGGGCAGCCGGCGCCCCTGCCTGCGCGGCGTAGAGCAGCACGAGCATGAGGACGAGCTGGACGACGGAGGTGGCGCGCAGGAGCGCAGGCCCTATGCCGTGGTCCACTCCCTTGCCGAGCAGCGGCGCGAATATGGCGGTGCCCAGGGTGAGGGCGGCCGTGGTGGCGCCTGCAACGCCCGCGCCCAGGGAGGAGCTCACCTGGAGCACGAGCAGCACCGACATCATGCCGAGGGGCAGGCGCGCCACCACCATGGCGGGCACGAGCCGCGCCACGCCCTCGGCGGAGAGCAGCGCCTTGTAGGAGGAGCGCTCGCGCACGTCCTGCGCCTCCGCCTCGCGCCCGGCCTCCCGCTGGGAGGCGAGCTCGTCGGAGAGCGCCTCCTCGGGAGGCGCCTCGCGGCTCCCCACGACGACGTCCTCGTCCGTCTCGGCTGCGTCCTGGGCTTCTCGTCGCATGGGCTCGCCTAGTTGAGGTCGCGGGGCACGCTGCTCGTGCGCTCCTCGTCCAGGAGCGCCTTGCCGTTGTGGGAGACCTTGCTCTTCGTCCAGACGTGGAAGTCCTCGGCGTCGCAGGTCATCTTCGAGCGGACCTCGATGTCGATGACCCAGCCCTCGCGCGAGAACGTCTCGCCGCGCACGGTCTCCATCTCGGCGGAGAGCGGGTCATGCTCGTTGATGCGGTAGGTGGCCGTCTTGTTCATGGTGAGGCGCATGCCGGAGGGGGTCTCCATGCTGTCGTAGTCGTTCGTTATGCGCGTGTAGGACATCTCGCCGGTCTCCGGGTCGTACTCGCGGATCGCATGGAAGCCGTCGTTCGGCACGATCCTCGGGCGCTCGCCGTAGGCGATCTCGGCCGGCCCGAAGGGGCGCGCGAGCGGGCGGTCGCCCTCGTTCTGCACGGGCAGGCGCAGCTCGGAGGCGGCGCAGTCCACCGAGATCGTGGCCTTCTTGGGCGAGGGCCAGATCCAGATCCAGTAGCTGGTGGAAAGGGCGAGGCGCACCTTGTGGCCGGCGGGCACCACCTGGGCCACCGCCTTCATGGGGATCTCCACGTCATAGAAGGTCCCCGGCTCGAGGGGCGTGGGGTCCGCGTTGGAGTCGCGGTGCGTGAGGTTGAGGTTGCCGCGGGTGATGAGATGCGACTCGCCGTCGGGCCACACGTCGCACAGGCGCGCGAACACGAAGGCCTCGGGCTGGTCGGCCGCGACGCGCAGGCGCACCACGGGCTGGCCCACGATGGGAAGGTCCTCGGTGAGCTCCGGCGAGTCGAAGCACAGGGAGCGCTCGTCGTCGGGGGTCTGCTCGCTCGGCAGGTCGATATTGGAGCCCATGGGCAGCCAGGTGTCCACCTGCGTTCCGCAGAGGAGGGACGAGCAGTGCGTGAGGATGCCGGAGCCGTCGGCGGCACCGGCTGACTTGGCCGCGCCCGTCGCGGGCTCGCACGCGAGAGAGCCGTCCGCCGCGAGCGCCAGCTCGCGCACGTGCTCGGGCGTCGTGATGGAGGGTGCCTCGAACCAGCTGCCCGGGCGGAAGCCCAGCGAGGGCGAGAGCTTGCAGGCGTCCATGAGGTAGTAGCGGACGGTCGGGTCCTTCTCGGCGCCGTTCTCGATGCCCTTCAGCCAGCGGTCCCACCAGCGGACGTTCTCCTGCAGGATGCCCACGGCAGGCCCGGGCACCGGGCGCTCGGCCCACGTGTGGCCCCACAGCCCGATGATGGCCTTCGTGCAGGCGCCCAGATGGTCGAGCAGGCGCAGGATGGCGTCGGTGTAGCCGTCGGTCCAGCCGCCAATGGCCAGCACGGGGCAGGCGATGGCCGAGTAGTCCTCGCACACCGAGCCGGTGTGCCAGTAGGAGTCGCGCCTCTGGTGGGTGAGCCAGCGCTCGGTGAGGTAGGGGTCGTTGGCCATGCGCTCGTCCAGCATGCCCTCCCAGGCGTCGCCCACGATGGCGGGGTCGGGCGGGCGAAGGCCGAACTCATGCATGATGGCGCCCCACCAGTTCTGGTAGAACGCGAGCAGCGACCCGCCCATGTAGTGCACGTCGTTGTCGTAGCGGTCGTCCGTGGAGCACACGGTGATGATCGCCTTGAGCGCGTCCGGGCGCCGGGCCGCCGTCTGCAGGCTGTTGAAGCCGCTCCAGGAGATGCCCGTCATGCCCACGTTGCCGGTGCACTCGGGCAGCGCGGCGAGCCAGGCTATGACCTCGCAGATGTCGGTGGTCTCCTGGTAGGAGTACTCGTCGAAGAGCACGCCCTCGGAGTCGCCGCTGCCGCGCAGGTCAACGCGGGCGCACAGGTAGCCGTAGCCCGCCACGTAGGCCATGCGCACGGAGTCGTCCAGAAGGCACACGTCGTCCTTGCGGTAGGGGATGGCCTCGAGCACGGCCGGGAACCGCTCGCCCTCGACCTTGGGAACCGGCTTCCAGAGCTTGATGGACAGGCGCACCCCGTCCGAGAGCGGTACCCACTCGTGCTCGACGACCTCGACCTCGTACGGGAAGCTCGTGCGGACCTGAGCCTGGCTGTTCTCTGCCATGGCGTTCCTTTCGACGTTCGTGTTGCCTGTGAGGGCCTGGATGCTCGGCGTCGCTGGCCTTGCGCTACTCGGCAGGGACTACCCACATGTCGCGCGAGAGCCACGCGACGTCCACCTCGGTGAGCCCGATGCCGGTGTTGCCGTTGCCCGTGAGCAGGCAGGTCATCCGCGTGCCCTCGGCGTCGAAGGTGATGCGGGTGAACGAGCCGGAGAACGAGCGGTCCACGACGATGCCCTTGCGGCGCACCTTGTCCTCGGCATCGGCCAGCCCATGCAGCCAGATGTCCTGCGGGCGCAGGACGGCGCACACGGCGTCTCCTTCTGCGAGCCCCCTCACGCCAGGGCACACGAGCGTGCCGAAGGCCGGGAACGCCACCTCGTAGAGGCCAGGCTCGCGCATGGCGGCTACGGTGCCGTCGATGATGTTCGCCGAGCCCACGAAGTCCGCGACGAAGCGGCTCACGGGGTGGGCGTAGAGCTCCTCGGGTATGGCCACCTGCTGCAGCACGCCCTTGTCCATGACGGCCACGCGGTCGGACATGGAGAAGGCCTCCTCCTGGTCGTGCGTGACATAGACGAAGGTGATGCCCACCTCGTTGTGGATGTGGCGCAGCACGTCCTGCATGTGGTGGCGGAGCTTGAGGTCGAGCGCGCCGAGCGGCTCGTCGAGCAGCAGCGCCTTCGGGCGCATCACGAGTGCGCGGGCGAGCGCGATGCGCTGCTGCTGGCCGCCAGAGAGCGCGTCGGGCTTCACGTTCTTGTACTCGCTCATCTCCACGAGCTCGAGCAGCTCGTTCACGCGGGCGTCCACCTCGGCCTTGGGCACCTTCTTGCCGCGCGGGCCGTATGCCACGTTGTCCCACACGGTCATGTGCGGGCAGAGGGCGTAGTTCTGGAAGACGGTGTGGATGTCGCGGCGGTTGGCAGGGACCTGCGTGATGTCCTCGTCGCCCAGGTAGACGTGGCCCTTTGTGGGGAACTCCAGGCCCGAGAGCATCTTCAGGGTCGTGGACTTGCCGGAGCCCGACGAGCCCAGCAGCGAGAAGAACTCGCCCTGCTCGATCTTCAGGTCCATGTCGTTCACCGCGTACACCCCGCGGCCGTAGTCCTTGGAGACATGGTCGAGCGTGATGTCGGCACCAAGGAAGCTGCCGGTAGACTTCTCCTCGCTCATGCGTAACCAACCTCTCGTGTCGTCCCGGCGCCCGCCGGGGTGGTCTTTTGTCCCGTGCCTTGGCTGCTGCTTGCTACTCGGCCTCGCCGGCCACCGCGGAGACGGTGCTGCGCACGCCGATGACGGATGCCGTGATGCCCAGGATCACCATGTTGAAGATCATCACGATGACGCCGATGGCGTTGACCTCGGGGGTCACGTGGCGCTTGATCATGGACATGATCATGATGGGCAGGGTCTCGGTGGTGGGGCCGCCCAGGAACACGACGGAGACGACCGCGTCGAGCGAGAACGTGAACGCCAGCAGCGCTCCGACGAAGATGGAGGGCGCGAGCAGCGGGAAGATGACCGTCTTGAGGACGCGCCAGGTGGTGGCACCCAGGTCGTAGGCCGCGTTCTCGTAGCGGTCCGCGATGGTGGAGAGGCGCGCCTGGACGATGACCATGTCGTAGGCCGAGTAGATGAGCGACTGCACGAGCACGACCCACACCGGCCCCAGCGAGGCGCCCGGAATCATGCTGATCACGATCATGATGCCCACGACGAGGATGACCTCGGGAAGCGTGAGGCGGATGTACATGAACGTGGACTCCACGTTGCGGACCTTCGTCGAGAAGCTGCGGATGCCGATGACGGCCGTGACGGCCACGATCACCGAGAGGAGCGTGACGCACAGGGCGATGGTGAGGCTCTGGCGGAACGCGTCGTAGAAGTCCGCCGAGGTGAGCGTCTTCTGGAACCACTTGAGGGTGAAGCCGCCCCACACGCGCATGTGCTTGTTGGCGTTGAACGCGTTGACGATGACGTGCACGATCGGCAGGTACAGGAACGCCAGGACGAACAGGCCGATCAGGGCGGAGACCCAATGCTTCTTGATGGCTTGCACCTACGCCACCTTCTTCCTGCTGGAGATGATGCGGGAGACGACGATGAGCATGACGACGATGGCGAGCAGCATCGTTGCCAGCGCCGCACCGCGGGAGTAGTTGCCGGTGGTTATGAACTCGCTGGCGATGACGTTGCCGATCATGAGCGTCTTGCCGCCTCCGAGGATGGCCGGGATCGTGTACTCGCCGAGGGCCGGGATGGCTACGAGCAGGCAGCCGGCGGCGATGCCGGCCTTGGACTCGGGGACGGCGATGGTGAAGAACGTGCTGGCCGTGGAGCGTCCGAGGTCGGCCGCGGCGTCGAAGAGGTTCGTGTCGAGCTTCTCGAGCGTGGCGTAGAGCGGCAGCACCATCTCGGGCAGGTAGGAGTACACCATGCCGATGATGATGGCCGTGTCGGTGTAGCGCAGGTCGGTGTGCTCGGGGATCACGTGCAGGAACGTGAGCATCTGGTTCACCATGCCCGTGGGCGCCAGAAGCGAGGTCCAGGCGTAGGCGCGGATCACGAACGAGGTCCAGAACGGCACCATGATGAGCACCAGCAGCACGACCTGGAGCTTGCCCTTGCACTGCGAGATGAAGTAGGCGAGCGGGAAGCCCAGAAGGATCGTGCCCGCCACCGTGGCCACCGTGATGAGGAGCGACCTGCCGAGCGCCGTGAGGTAGATGGGCTTCATGATCGCCGCGTAGCTGCCGAGCGAGAAGTCGGGCGTCACCTCGAGGGTGGTGAGGTCGATCGTCCAGAACGAGTACAGGACCACGAAGCAGAGCGGGATGGTGAGGAGCAGGACGTCGAAGAGCGTCTCCGGCACCATGAGCAGGACCCGCTCCCTCATCCCGAGCATGCGCGTCTCAGGCGCCTGCGATGCTTTCTTCTTTCCCAAGGCAACCACTGCCCTTCGAATTCGTCTTCGCACGCGTATGGCGCCCACGTTTGCCCGCTGGTACCCATTTGGCAGACGCAGGCGCCATGCGACCTCGGATAACGGAGTTGGGGCCAGGCGATGCGGCCCGGCTGCTAGGCGTTCTGGATCTCCTGGAACGCCTCGGTCTTCGCCTCGGTGATCTCGCCGGCGACGAACTGCTGGTAGGTGACCTTGCCCTCGTAGGGCTGCAGGGAGTCGCAGTCGGCGATCTCCTCGTCCAGGTCGTCCTTGATGTCCTCCTCGATCCAGGACGCTGCCGTCGTGTCGATGAAGTCGGCGTAGTTGTCCGGGTCCAGGTGGAAGTTCATGAAGTCGTACACCTCGTCGAGGTGCTTGCTCTTGGCCAGGGGCACCCAGCCGTCCAGGTAGCCGAAGGTGCCCTCGTCGGGGATGTACCAGGCAAGGTTGGGGGCGTCGGGGGCGGTGGAGGCGAACTCGTAGTCGTAGCCCACGGCGATGGCCGCGCTGCCGTCGGCCACGGTGTCGGCGGCGCCGCTGTCCAGGAAGGACTTGATGTTGGACTTGATGCTGATTAGGAGATCCTTGGCGGCGGTGATATCGTCGGTGCTCGAGGTGTTGATGTCGAGCCCGAGGGCGAGCAGGGCGGAGTCGATGACGTCGCCGTCGAAGCCCGGCAGGATGATGCCGCCCTCGTAGTCGCCGCTGTTCTTGAGGAGCTCCTCCCAGGTCGCGGGAGGCGTGTCGATGAGGTCGGTGTTGTAGATGAAGCCGACCTTGCCCTGCTCGACGGGGATGCCGTAGGGGTACTGCTCGATGTAGGTGTCGCCCACGTACTTGAGGTTGGGCACCTTGTCGGCGTCGAAGTCGGCGAGCAGGTCGTTGTTCTTCAGGCGCGTGGAGACGATGATGCCGGCCAGCGCGAGGTCGTAGACGCCGTCGTCCTTGGAGACGGCATTCACCCAGGCGGAGTCGCCGCCGTCGGGGGTGGGGTACTGCTTGACGGTGACGCCGCTCTCCGCCTGGAAGTCGGAGACCTCGTCCTCGCCCATCCAGTCCTCGTAGTTGAGCATGCCGATGGTGACGTCGCCGGAGTCGGAGCCGCCGCTCGTGCTGGAGCCGCCGCCGCACCCGACAAGCGAGAGCCCAGCCATGCCGAGCGTGGCGACGCCGCCCAGCTTGAGGAACGAACGACGGTTGATCCTGCGGGCGGCCATCCTGCGCGCCTGGCGAGAGCTCATCTTGGACATGGCATCCTCCTCGTGTATACAAAACCTGATTCGCACAGGAGACGTCCCGCCCACGCGCCGAACTCCTCCCGGTGCCCTTGCATGCGCCCATTCTTGGCGCAGGATCCGTTCGGAAATTCGTGAAAATCCAACTTTATCGAGGATTAATGACGGAGTAATGGCCGATTAATGAATGAAAAATCCGTTAACTGCCACGTTGATGTGCTCGGAAAGGGTTCAAATGGTTGCGGAGGCGGCGTTCGGACCTGACGCCTCTTGTATACGTCCTTGAAACAATTCTATTCATGTAAGAGATGTAGGGAAACAAAGCGGCACGTCGCGCGCGGGGCGCCGCCTTGGAGCTTGCGGCACCGTCAGGAACGAGGCGTCGCGGGCCGTCCCCGAAGGAGGAAGCATGGCTGTCCGGCTGCGTGAGGCACTGGCATCGATCCCCGTCTATCGTCCCGGCGAGACGCCCGACGAGTGCGGGCCGGCAAGCGCCGCGAAGCTCTCCTCGAACGAGTCGCCCTGGGAGCCACCGGCGCCCGTCGTCGAGGCGGTGGCCAAGGCCGCTGCCACCCTCAACCGCTACCCGGACTTCTACGAGGTGGACCTTTGCGAGCGCCTCGCCGAGCGCTATGGGCTGGACGCGGGCCAGGTCTCGGTGGACAACGGCTCGGGCTCGCTTCTGCAGGACGCCGTGCGCATCGTCTGCGACCAGGGCGACGAGGTGCTCTACTGCACGCCCACCTTCGCCGCCTACGAGATAGACGTGGTCCTGGCCGGCGCCAAGCCCAAGACCGTGCCGCTCGGCGCGGACTGGCGCTACGACGTGGCCGCCCTGCAGGCCGCCGTCACCGACCGCACGCGCATGGTGCTCGTGTGCAACCCCAACAACCCCACCGGCACCTTCCTCACCACCGACGAGCTGCGCGAGCTCGTGCGCGGGCTTCCGGACGACGTGCTCGTCGTCATCGACGAGGCCTACCACGAGTTCGAGTGCGTCGAGCCGCAGGACGCCTCGCTCGGGCTCCTCAAGGAGTTCGACAACGTCATGATTCTGCGCACGTTCTCGAAGGCCTTCGGGCTGGCCGGCATGCGCATCGGATACTGCCTCGCGGACAGCGAGCTCGTGGACGCCATCAACAAGACCATCGTGGAGTTCTCCGTGTCCACGCCCGCCCAGGCCGCTGGCCTCGCCTGCCTCACCCCGGAGGTGGGCAAGGTGCTCGACGAGCGCACGCAGACGATCATCCGCAACCGCGAGGCCTTCGAGGATAGGCTGCGCGACGGCGGCGTGGGCTTCATCCCGAGCAGCTCCAACTTCGTGATGGTGCCCCTGCCTTCCTCCATGGAGGCGTTCGACCTGCTCAAGGACGCGGGCATCATCGCGCGTCCGTTCGACGACCCCGAGGGCATCCGCGTCTCGGTGGGCACGGCCGAGCAGATGGACCGCGTGGCCGAGGTGCTGGTGGGTGCATACGGCACCAAGTCGGCAGCCGCCGGCGCGGCCGAGTAGGGCGGCGCGCGATGGCGACGAGCAGCGCGCTGCCGAAGCTGGCGGTCATCGCCTCCGAGGAGGCCGGCATCCCGGACCTCTCGGCGCTCGAGGGCCGCTTCGAGCTCGCCGTGTGCCTGGATGCCTCGCCCGAGGAGGCGCTCGACGGGGCCGTGGCCGCGTTCGTGTGGGACGTCTCGCGCGCCGACGAGGTGCGCGGCGCGTGGGACAAGGCGGCCAGCCTGCGCTGGATGCACGTGGCCGTGACGGGCGTGGACGGCTTCTGCTTCCCCGAGCTGCTGGCTTCGGACGTGACGCTCACCAACGCGGCCGGCATCTACGACGTCCCCATAGGGGAGTACGTGCTCGCAGCCTGCCTCGGCTACGAGCGCCGGGCGAAGCGCCTCATGGCCCAGCAGGCGGCCCACGAGTGGAAGTGGCTCATGGGCTCCACGCTGGCGGGCAAGAACGCGCTGGTGCTGGGCCCGGGCCACATCGGGCGGCGCTGCGGGCGGCTCTTGCGCGCGGTCGGCGCCAACGTGGGCGGCATCGGCACCCATCGCCACGAGCCCGACGAGGTGTTCGACTTCGTGGAGAGCGTCTCCGAGCTGCCGGAGCGCATCGGCTGGGCGGACCACGTCGTGATCACCCTGCCGCTCACGGAGGGCACGCGGGGCCTGGTGGACGCGGGCGTCCTCGCCCGCTGCAAGCCCGGCGCCCACCTGGTGAACGTGGGGCGTGGCCCCATCGTGGACACGGCGGCCCTCGTGGGGGCTCTCGAGGCGGGACGACTCGGCGGGGCCACCCTGGACGTGGTGGCCGAGGAGCCGCTTGGGGAGGACTCGCCGCTGTGGGATATGTACGACGTCGTGATAACGCCGCACCTGGCGGGCGACGTCGACGGCTTCGAGGACTCGCTCGTGCAGCAGTTCGTGGACAACGCCCTGCGCTTCGTGCGCGGCGAGCGGCTCATGAACGTGGTGGACAAGCGCGCAGGGTACTAGCGTCCTGGCTTCACCGCGTGGCCGTGGTACCTCTGTGCCGGCTTTTCGAGATGCGTGTGGCTGGGCTGGCAAGATGGTCGAGATGCGTGTGGTCGCGTGCCAGCTTCATCGAGGCGTGTGCGCACATGTCTCGATGAAGTCGGCATTACAGGCTGCGATCCGGCAACTTGGACGAGGTGTGTGCACACGCACCTCGTCCAAGCTGCCACGCGACCACACGTATCTCGCATACGGTGGCAAAATACCTACACGTATCTCGGCTTGCCTGTCATGGCGACACACACATCTCGGAAAAACCGGCACGTCTGTACGGGGATGGCCTGCAGCCAGAGGCAGCGCAACAAGAATGACGGCAGGGCTGCCCCCGAAGAGCCGGCTTGGCGGTCTCATGGCATCGATCGTCGTGTCGTCTTGCATGTGTCTAGCCAGTGAAGTGGCGCACACCTTTCCTTTCGGAATGCTGCGGCTTGCTTTCGAGAATCATGCGCCATTGGCAATGCCAGGATCCCAATGCCGTGCTGGCTCGAGGCCAGCTCAAACGGTCCTCACGAATCCCCGTCGGGACACCTCACCATGCCAGATCTCTTGTCCATGATCCCGTTTTGTTTTCTTGGAAGGGCATTCGGTGAGCGGGCAAGTGGTGATGCATATATGCCACTCGAAATGGAACATTTCTTTGAAATGCCACGCAGTAAGCCTTTCAAATGGGGTTATCTCGGAAAGTGAAATGTAACTAGCATTTGCAAAATGCAGTGAAAGAAAACGAATCATAGGGCAAAAGGGCACCAAAACCTCCGTGTTAGCCTTCGGTTGAGAAGGGAATCCGAAGTCCTGGCGAGATGGAGGCGGCAAATGTCACGTGAGGAGGACGTTACTAGGCTGCTGCTGGAGTCCGATGGATTCCTCTCATACGAGAATCTTGCCAATCATTTTCAAGTATCGACGAGGACGATTCGCTCCGACATCAACAAGATCGAGGAGAGGCTTTCGAACCAAGGTATCTCCCTTGTCCGTGATCGCAGCAAAGGAGTTCGTATAGATCGGCCTCGCTCCGAGTCGGCTGGTCGTGTCTATGCAGTTCCAGATTCATGGTCGCCTGAATACCGTCAGTCCGTCATCATGTGGCTGCTACTTTCCGAGCAGGTTGACCTCTCGGTCAAAGCGATAGCCAACGCCATAGGTGCAAGTCGCTCAACGGCAGAGAGCGATTTGCAGTCCTGCATCAGCCGTCTTGCCCTCGACGGCATCAACGTGAGCCACAGGCCATATCATCCAATACATATTTCGTATCAGGAGA
>CADBMC010000150.1 GCA_902795635.1 uncultured Coriobacteriaceae bacterium
AGCGTTAGGATTGACGAAGGAATCGCAGGTATCCTGCCTGACAAATAGATGCACGACGTGGTCGCGGCGGTGCTTGCGCACGAGGGGGTGGGCCGGCCCTGCGAGCTCTCGGTGAGCCTCGTCTCCGACGAGGAGATAGCCCGGCTGAACGCGGAATGGCGCGGCGTGGACCGCGCCACGGACGTCCTCTCCTTCGAGTGCGAGCGCCCCTCCGACCCCGACCTCGCGGAGGGGGAGCCCTGCGAGCTCGGCGACATCGTTCTCGCGCCCGGCTTTCTGAGGCGCCAGGCGGCGCGCATGGGCACCACCGAGGCCGACGAGGCGCGACTTATGCTCGTCCACGGGACGCTCCACCTGCTGGGCTTCGACCACATGGAGCCCGACGAGGCGCGCGACATGCAGGGGCGTGAGGACGACGTGCTCTCCTCCATCCCCACGGACGGCACCCTCACTGACGTCGTGCTCGCCGACCACAGATCGGAGGAGGAAGCATGATCCCCGGCTCCGACCGCGACCATCCCACGTTCCGGCACAGCTTCGGCTTCGCCATCCAGGGGTTCAGGACGGCCCTCAGGACCGAGCGGAACATCCATGTGATGCTCGGCATCGGCGCCGTGGCGTGCGTGCTTGCGGCCGTTGTCGGCTTCGACGTCGCGAGCTGGGCAATCCTCCTTCTGTGCTGCGGCGCCGTGATATCGGCGGAGCTGCTCAACACGTCGATCGAGACGGTCGTGGACCTCGTCTCGCCCGAGTACCATCCCCTTGCGGGCCGCGCGAAGGACATCTCCGCGGCGGCCGTGTGGGTCCTCTGCGTCTTCGTGGGAGTCGTCGGCGTGCTGCTGTTCGCGCACGCCCTTCTTGGATAGGTGGTTCGCATGGACAATTTGCAGGCAGGCGCCCCCGAGGGCACGGAGGCCCCGTTCCGCTCCGGCTTCGTGGCCCTGGTGGGGCGCCCGAACGCGGGCAAGTCGACGCTGCTCAACGCATGCCTCGGCACGAAGGTCGCCATCACGAGCAACGTCGCCCAGACGACGCGCAAGCGCCTGCGCGCCGTGGTGAACGGGCCCGCGTCGCAGCTCGTGATCGTGGACACCCCGGGGCTCCATAAGCCGAAGGACGCTCTCGGCAAGGAGCTCAACCGGGCTGCGCTCGCGGAGCTCTCCGACGTGGACGTCGTCGCCCATCTCGTGGACGCGAGCGTGGAGGTGGGCAGAGGCGACGAGTGGGTGGGAAGGCACGTGGACGGCAGCGACGCCAAGCGCGTGCTCGTGCTCACCAAGTGCGACCTCGTGCCTCAGGACGTCGCCATAGCCCGGCTCGAGGAGGCGCGCAAGCTCGCGCGCTACGACGAGGAGGTCGTCCTCTCTGCCAAGGAGGGCTTCAACGTCGACGCCTTCGTGGACGTCGTCTCCTCGCTGCTGCCGGAAGGGCCGCGCTGGTTCCCCGAGGACATGGTCACCGACGCCTCCGACGAGGACCTCGTGGCCGAGCTCGTGCGCGAGAAGGTGCTGCTGAACTGCCGCCAGGAGGTGCCCCACTCGGTGGGCGTCACCTGCGACTCCATCGAATGGGCGGAGAACGGCCATGCGAGCATCCACGCCACGGTCATGGTCGAGCGTGTGAGCCAGCGCGGGATTGTGGTCGGCCATGGCGGGCAGATGATCAAGCGCATCGGGAGCCAGGCCCGACCGGAGATCGAGGCTCTCCTTCAGGCTAAGGTCTATCTCGAGCTTGAGGTGGAGGTCCGCCCCGAATGGCGACGCGACCAGAACGAGATCCGTCGCTTGGGCTACGACGCGGGGGAGTAGCCGATGGTGGCGTCCCGTTCGCTCAGGACGAAGGCGATCGTCCTCGACAGGACGAAGCTCGGCGAGGCCGACCTCATCCTCACGCTGCTCGCCGAGTCCGGGAGCCAGATCCGCGCGGTCGCGAAGGGGGCGCGCAAGCCCGGTGGCAGGCTCGCCGCGCGCTGCGAGCTCTTCTGCGAGGCGGACATGCTCATAGCCCATGGCCGGAGGCTCGGAATCGTCTCAGAGGCTGCCCTCATCGACGCGCACGAGGTGCTTCGCGGCGAGCTCGACCGCGTGAGCGCCGCGTCTGCCGTCTGCGAGATCGCCGGGCTCTGCTGCTACGAGGACTCCGAGGACCCCTTCGTCTATCCCATAACCTCTCGTGCCCTGCGCGCCTGCGAGCAGGCTGCCGACCGGCCGCATCTGGACCTCGTCTGCTCCGCGTTCGCCTTCAAGATGCTCGCCCACGGAGGATGGCGCCCCCAGCTTGATGGCTGCGTGGAGTGCGGCGACCCGGCTCCGAGCAGGTTCTCCGTGACCATGGGAGGCATGCTGTGCGAGAGCTGCGCGCGCGAGGTGGAGGGCGCCGAAGAGGTCTCGCCCTCGCAGGTTGCCTGGATCCGGGCGCTGCTCGGCAAGACGTTCGACGACCTGCTTGCCGCCGAAGTGGATGCCCATACGGCCGCCTGGCTCGCATCCCTCTCGCACGTGTGGGCGGCCACGCATCTCGATGCGCGCCTGAGGGCATGGGAGTTCATGCTCTCCGTGTGATCCGCGTAAGCCGGGCAGCATGGGCCGTCTCGGCGGTTTGAGCCGATCTCCCAAGAGGCCTATAGTCATGGACGCTCGGGCGTTTGTCGGAATTTCGCAATCGTCCGAGCTTGCCCGTTCCGTCGGACGTCGGGCCCGGCGGCGATGCGAGATTCTGTTCGGGGGCCTCCCATATGCTTTGCGCCAAAGTCGACCCATCCGTCAGCCGCATGCGCCTGTTTGCCGCGTCGCTCATGATCGTCGCGGCTGCCTTCGCGCCTGTCCCCGCATTCGCCGAGGATGTCGGCGCGGCCTCCGCGGATGGGCCGGCCGCCATCGAGATGGCGGGGGAAAGTGCTACGGACGTGGCCGCGGCCTCCGAGGAGACGGGTGTCGAGGCGAAGGCAGACGAGCCCGCCCAAGTCGGTCAGACGTCTTCGGACGACGGCACGAGGCAGGCTGCTTCTGGCGATGAGGGGGCGGATGCCAGCGATGGCTCCTCCGCCGACGACTCCTCGCAGGCTGCCGCCAAGGTCCAGGGCGTTGCTGCCGACGGCGCCGCCTCCGACAACGGCTCCGTCGCAGATGCGCCTGCCGTCGCGCAGGGCCGCTGGGTGGTCACGTCCGCCTACGGCCAGGGGCTCCAGCGCTACTGGTTCGTGGGGGACGACATGGCCAAGGGCCGCCTCGTCGCCCCGGACGAGGGCGCCGGCTGGTACGCATACGCGACTCCTGCCGGCTGCGTCGTCCGCGGGACCTACGCCGCATCCGACGGCACGGTCTACGTGGCCGACAACGACGGCAGGCTGGCCGGCCCCGGCTGGGCCGTGGGC
>CADBMC010000151.1 GCA_902795635.1 uncultured Coriobacteriaceae bacterium
AGGTTAGGAGAACGACATGGCAAACGAGAACGCCGCCGACCTCGAGCTCTTCGTGCTCACGGGATGCCCCTTCTGCAGGAAGGTCCTCAACTACATGGACGAGCACTCCATATCGATCCCCATAAGGAACGTGTCGGAGGACGAGGGCTCTCGCAACCGGCTCGTCGAGGTAGGCGGGAAGCTGCAGGCTCCCTGCCTGTTCATCGACGGCAAGCCGCTCTACGAGTCGGACGACATCATCGCATGGCTCGCGGAGCATGTCGCCTGATCCACGACGGCACAGGCGCAGCCCGGGCGAATCCCCAGGCTATGAGCGGCGGATGGCCTCCGTGACGAGGGCGCAGACGTCTTCCACCTGCTTGTGGCTCACCGCGTCCTCGGCATCCTCCATCGACCTCTTGTAGGCGGGGAGGCCGAACTCGTCGAGGCCGACGATGGTCGCCGAGCGCATCGACGTCCGCATCGCCGGCGTCGCATCGGTGTCGTCCCAAGCCATGCTGCCAGACGCAAGGTCAACGTGGATGTCGCGCGCCGTGCTCGAAAGCAGCCCGATGAGGCGCCGGTCGGCCTTGCGGCGGTTGTCCAGGCCCTCGTCGGTGAGGACGGTGAGGTCTCCGGCGCCGACGCAGTCGAGGTTGATGAGGAACGCGCCACGGCACTGCCTGCGGTATTCGTCAAGGAAGGCGTTCATGCCCGCGTGCCCCACCTCGGAGGCGCCGAGCGCGACGAACCAGATGTCATGGCATAGCAGCTCGTCGTCGCCCATGGACAGAACCGCGCCCCGCATCTCGTCCTCGCCCGGGGCATCCTCGACGAGGTCGAAGGGCGCATCCGAAGGCTCGGCAGCGGCGAAGGCGACGGGCAGCGTCTCCTGGCCGGGCGCGACCGCATCCTCGGCATAGGCATCGGCATCAGCCTGCGAGCCGTTGCCCTCAATGACCCTGAAGCGCCCGTTCGGGGCGGCGCCGCCCTTCCAGGTGCCCTTTTCGTCGTCCTTGTCGAGGTTGTCCCACGACCCGATGTCGCGGCCGTTCTTCTTGGCGTCGTAGTCGTCGTCGACTCCAAGCCAGTCGCTCATCGACTCCTCGTCCTGCTGCTTCTTGCGGCGGCCGAAGATGCCGCGGCGCCTGCGCGTCTGGTGCGCCTCGAGGTCGCTCGGCGACACGACGCCGATCTCGTCCTGATGGACGCCGTTGTTGGCGTCATCGGAGATTCGGACGGGCTCCGGCACACCGGGGTTCGTGAAGAGGCCCTGGTCCGAGGGGACCATGATCGTCGCGTCGACGTCGGTCGGGACGTCGGCGTCTAGCGGGTCGACGGTGGCATGCAGGGGATCCGGGAGGTCGAACAGCGCGGCACGACGGGCGGCGCTGCTTGCCCTGGACGTCTGCGCAGGTTGGGTCCTGCCGGCAGAGGGAACGGAGGGCGCGCCGTCGATGCTCGGCACACGAGAGGAGGGGACGTTGTGGGCCCTCACGCGAGATGCGGCCGCGGCATTGGGAGCCGGCGCATCGGCAGGGGCCTGCATCTCCGCAGGCATGGGAGCCAAGATGGTCTTGTCGGCGTCGTCGTCCGCGGAGGGCGCGGGCGTGACGGTGTCGCCAGCCTGGTTCGAGTCTCCTTCAGGCCCATTCGGGACCGATGCCGTGGAGTCCGCCGTCGGTACCGCCATCGGGCTGGTCTTGTCAGACTCCGGCTCGTGCGCTGCGGCGGCAGGCTCTGGGGCAGCAGGGGCAGGTATCGGAGCGAAGGGCTCGGGCTGGGCGGAAGACGCGACCACCTGGGTGTCGTCAGCTTCCTTGGCGGAAGTGCGACCCTGCCGCGCGTAGACGATCTCGCAGCTCTCGGGCAGGATGCCAAGCGCACGGATGACCTCCTCGCCATGGCGGACGCCCTCGGGCTCGGAGCCCGTGGCCTCAGGAGCGGACGCGGACACCTCGCGAAGACGGCTCTCGCGGCTGGCGCGCATCTGCTCGGCCTCGTCCTCGTTCGCCGGGCAGACGTTCGAGAGGACCCCGAGCATCGCGGCGACGGACGACTTGTTGTCGTTCGAGCCGAGCGTGCAGGAGGAGAACCGGCGCACGATGATCGTCACTCCCCAAAGCAGGAGGGGCAGCGCGCACACGAGCTCGATGATCCACAGCATCCCCCGGCCGAATACCGGGATGAAGCCGAACGCCTGGAAGACCGCGAGCACGGCGACAACGGGGACGAGCACGATGCAGGCCTGCTTCAGCATGGTCTGGTACTGGGCGAGCGGCGCCTTGTAGAACGGGTCCTCGTGGGGGGTGTCGTAGTGCGCGACGATGACGATGGGGCGATTGCCCTTGGCGACGAGCTCGCCCGATGCCTGGTGGAAGCCGATGACGTTCTGGCTCCTGATGGTGGGACCGAAGGACCCGAGCACGTCGTGGCCGAGGTAGCGCATGACGAGCAGGGCGGCGGAGACGAGCGTGAGCAGGATGCCGATGACCGAGACTGCGGTCGCAGGAAGCCCCGAGAGGAGCGCGCCGACGAAGGCGACCACGAAGAGGATCCCATAGACGAAGCTGACGTTGGCCGGGGCGGCGAAGTCCTGGACGGTCGGCTCGAGGCCGTGGTCGCGGAAGACGTCGGCGATGGTCTCCGCTGCCTGGACCTCCTCCTGGCTGTTGGCGGGGGCTATGCCGATTCGGTCATTCAGGTAGTCCAGATAGTCTGCGGTGGTGGCCATAGGGCTCGTGCCTCCGGGAATCTCAAGAACGTCTGCTACGTTTCAGGTGTCGAGTATACGTCTTGCATAGGCGAACCTGCAGCTTATGATAGCAAAGCACATGCATTGATGCAGGTCGGAGGCCCAATGGCATGGCATGGGCCGCCGGCGCGGAGCCAAGGGGAAATTCGTTTGCGGAAGGAGCGTCGTGCCTGGTCCAACGGAAGACGACGGCTACGTCGAGCTGAATGCCGACGAGCTCAAGGCGGAGCGGATCCTGGGCATCGCGATGGGATTCATGAACATCGACCATCCCATCACGTCCAAGCAGGTGTCCGAGGCGTTCTATCCCGATGACGAGGGCGACGCCTTCAAGCGCAAGTTCCTGCGCGACAGAGACCAGCTCGCTTCCTGCGGGATCGTCATCCGCCAGGCAGGCGAGCGGGAAGGCGACGCCCTCTGGCAGCTCGACGCGGCATCCTCCTACCCCAGCGCCGAGCGCCTCCCGGTCCGCCAAGCGGCCGTGATAGAGCTCGCCTGCCGCCCGCTGCTCTCCGACCCGACGTTTCCCTACACGGAGGCGTTGGCGACCGCGCTCGCTAAGGTCGTAGGCTCGTTCGACGGCGTGCTTCCCGGACGGCCCGCCGAGCTCATGCGGCAAGGCCCCATCATGCGCACGCTCAGGCGCTGCCTGGCGCAACGGCGGCTCGTACGCGTCTCATACCTCGATGCCAAGGGCTCCAAGTCCGAGAGGGAGCTTGCTGCCTACGGGTTCTTCGGTCTGAGGGGGCGCATGTACCTCGTCGCGGCAGACGCCGCGAACATGGGCATGCCGCCCAAGACCTTCCGCTGCGACCGCGTCCGCAAGGCGACCGAGGTGCGCGGCAGCTCTTACGAGATTCCCGACGACTTCGACGTCGACGACTTCATGCTCCTTCCCTTCCAGATCGGGCCGGCCGTCTGTGCCGCCACCTTCGTCGTCCCGGATGGGCGCATCCACGACCTGCGGCACGACTCCCTGGGCAAGGGCACGCTCGAGCGACGTGGGGACGAATGGAGATGGCGGGTGGGCGTGTCAGACATTGACGGCGCCGCCGCCTGGGCGATTTCCGAAGGGATCCGCCCCAAGGCGCCGCAGGAGCTCGTGCTCGCATGGCGCGAGGCGCTCGAAGGGGTGATCGCCCATGCCTAGGCGACCGGCAGACAGGCGGACGGGTGCCGGACGGCCAGGAGCGGCCGAGAAGACGCGCGTCCTCCTCGCAATCATGGGCGCCTTGGACGAGAAGGGTGCCACCGTCTCCGCGGACGCCATAGCGAACCGGCTCGGCATCCCCATCGACGAGGCCGTCCGAGACATGAGAATCCTCATCGAGGCGTCCTCGGGGATGGATCTCTACCTACCCATCTACATATCTGACGACGACCGCACGGTGACGCTTGCCACCGACGGCGGGGTCCGCGGCAAGCCGTGCCGACTGAGCGTCGAGGAGACCGACGCCCTCCTCGCGGCGTTCGACCGTGTCGGCATGCCCAAGGACCACCCGATTCGCGCCACCATCGCCCGTGCCTACGGGACGACGCTGCCAAGCCCCGACGAGCCGGAGCGGATAGTCTCCGCAGGAGCCGACAAGCCGAACGCCTCAACGATGGCGCTGTGCGCGAACGCGCTTCTGGAGGGCCGTTCCCTCACGTTCTCCTATCAGGGCGTCGCGGACCTCGAGCCGCACGAGAGGCATGTCGCGCCATATGGCATCCGGCCGTCCGGCTCCGACTGGTACCTCGACGGATATGACCTCGACCGCGCGGGGGACCGGACGTTCCGCATCGACCGCATGGGCGCGCCGAGGCTCGCAGACGAAGGTCCCCGCCGCGAGGCACGTGACCACGAGCAGACCAAACGGGTCGGCATCCGCTTCGCCGACCCGTCGCTCCTCGACCTCCTCGACTGGCCGCAGCTCGAGGACCTGCATGAGAACGAGGACGGCAGCGTGTCGGGGACCATCGCCTACCTCGGCGGCATGTGGCTCGTGCGGCGCGTCTGCTGCGGGGCGGGCACGATCGAGGTGGACGACCCCGTCGTGATGGGGCAGGCGCGCGAGCATGCACGCCATGAGCTGGCGGCGCTCGCGGACGACGCTCAGGCACCCGAGGAGCCGGCCGAGGACGCCTAACCGCTCAGGCGTGTCCCGCCCAGGCGTCAGGCGTCGTGCTCCGACCTCCACCTGTCGATGAAGCCCCTCATGTCCTGTCGCCTCACCTGCACGCAGGAGCGCGACGGAAGCGAGGAGAGGAACGCCCTGCCATAGCGCTTCGTCACGAGGCGCGAGTCGCAGAGCACGAGGATTCCCTGGTCGGAGGCCGAACGGATGAGCCTTCCCGCCGCCTGCTTCACCGAGAGCACCGCCTCGGGAAGCGAGTAGCGCCACCAGGCCCGCTCCTCGCGGATGTCGCGCTCGCGCACGAGCGGGTCGCGGGGACTCGAGAACGGCAGCTTGGGGATGACGACGCAGCGCAGCGTGTCGCCGGCGGCGTCGAACCCCTCCCAGAACGACTTGAGCGCGAAGAGCGAGAGCGTCTTCTCGGCGAGGAACCTCTCA
Organism: uncultured Coriobacteriaceae bacterium; assembly: GCA_902795635.1. GTDB lineage: Bacteria > Actinomycetota > Coriobacteriia > Coriobacteriales > Atopobiaceae > CADBMC01. The sequence continues at coordinate 5,290 of CADBMC010000151.1, forward strand.
CGGATCTGACGAGCCCCCGCGGCGCGCTCCTGCATTATGAGGTCGAGGCCGTCCTTGGCGAGGCGCGGCTCGAGCCCCTCGTAGACCCGTTCCATCTCGCGCCTGTTCGTGAAGAGCGTGAGGACCGAGCCGCCCATGGACACATGCACGTCGTAGAGCAGGTCCTCGAGGGCATCGAGGTAGCCGGCGCTGTTGGGGTCGGGCAGGTCCTTGCAGACGGCGATTCCCATGTGGCCGTCGAAGTCGTAGCTGGAGGAGAGCTGCACGCTCCGGCGCTCGGCCGCGTCTATCCTGTCGAGCCCGACGGCGTGCTCGAAGTGCGAGAAGTCCTTCCCCACGGCCATGGTCGCGGAGGTGAACACGACGCTCATCATCTCGGGCAGCCATCTCTCGGCGAGCTCCGAGCCTATGTCCATCTTCTCCGCCACGAGCTTCTCCTGGCCGACGCCGCGCCTGCCCTGCGCGAGCTGGGCAGAGTACACATAGGTGTCGTCCGTCCCCTCGCACACGAGCCTCGTGGCGTCCAACATCCCGCGAATCCTGCGCGTGAGGTCGAGCAGGTCGGCATCGGGGCTCGGCAGGGCGTCCGCCACCGCCTCGTTGGCGGAGTCGAGGTCGTGGCAGAGGGCGTCAAGCCGCTCGGCGGCCGTCGCCCCGGCCTCGGCGACCCGTGCCCATTCGGACGTTGAGCGCGTCTCCTCGCCCAGCCAGATGGTCACGTTGTCATAGCCCTGCCCGCGGCCCTCGAGGCGCGCGAGCTCCCTCACCTCGTCGAACATGTCCCCGACGGCGACCATCGCCCGGCTTGCGGAGGCCGATGCCTTCGTGAGCAGCCCCATCACGAGCGTGGCCGCCTCGGTTGCCGCCGCCTGCGTGATGAGCGCGTGTATGGCGCCCGTGCGGACGCCGCCGAGCGCCTCGAAGCAGTCGCGGGAATCGGCGGCCGAGACCTCCACCGCCCATTGGCGGCGCGCCTCCGACTCGAACGAGTGCGCCTCGTCCACCACCCAATGCCTGATGGGCGGCAGGATGTTGCCCTCTGCCTCGACGTTTCGCAGCAGCAGCGAGTGGTTCGTCACCACCACGTCCGCGCTCGCGGCGCGCCTGCGGGCGCCGTGGACGAAGCAGCCGTCCGGGAAGAACGGGCAGCGCCCGTGCTGGCACTGGTCGGGCGTCACGGTGACCATCTGACGCGGGACCAGACGCCACCTGATGCCGAGCGCATCGAGGTCTCCCGTGGGCGACTGGCTGGCGAAGCACGCGATGGTCGCCAAGGCGTTGAGCATCTCGGGCGCGGAGTTCTGTTGGCCAGGACGCCCGTCCGCATCGGCCTCGGGGAGCTCCGACGTCATCGCCTGCACGACGCGCCGCAGGCAGGGGTAGTGCTCGTAGCCCTTCAGGCTGAAGAAGCGCACGCCGTTTGGCAGGTTCGCATCCAGGAGCGGCAGCTCGTGAGAGACGAGCTGGTCGGTGAGGGCGTTCGTCTTGGTGGCCACGCCCACCGTTATGTCGTTTGCCTGCGCGAACTCTATCGCCGGGAGGAGGTACGCCATGGACTTTCCCACGCCCGTGCCCGCCTCCACGGCGAGGTCGCACGACTCGGCGAAGGCGCGGTTGACCTCGAGCGCCATCCGCGTCTGCTCGGCGCGCGGCTCATAGCTCCCGTACATGCGCTGCACGAGCCCGCCCGGCTTGAACTCCTCGGCAAGCATCTCGGGCTCGGGCGCCTCGAGCGGAAGGTCGAGCTCCGCCGCGTCATGACGGGGCTCCTCGCGAAGCCCCGAGGCGAGTTCCTTGCGCACATGCACCAGGTCGAACCCCGGCGAGGGGGTTTCGGCCGCAAGGTGCGCGAATATGGGCCGATATGCCCAGTCCACCTCGTCGTGCATGTCGGCGAGCGCACCGAGCAGGCCTTCCGGCAGCGTCTTGAGGCCCAGCAGGATGATGCGCCACATGCCCGCGAGGGCCTCCACGTCCGCCATGGCCCGATGGGCGACGCTGTTGCAGCCGAACGCCTCCGCCATCTGGGCCAGGCTATGGCTCGAGAGCCGGGGCAGCGCCATGCGCGAGAGCGCCAGCGTGTCGATCCACGTCTCCGACACCTCGGGCGCGCCGGCAGTCGACTCGACGAAGTGGCGGTCGAAGGTGGCGTTGTGCGCAAGCACGGGCATGCCGCCCACGAACCGCGAGAGTTCGGTCACGGCCTGCCGGGCACGCGGCGCCTCGGCGACGTCCTCGTTCGAGATCCCGGTGAGGTCCGTTATCTCCTTCGGTATGGCGTGATGCGGCCTCACGAATGTCTGGTACCTGTCGACTATCTCACGGCCCGAGATGCGGGCCGCAGCGATCTCGATGAGCTCGCTCGTCTTGAAGGAGAGTCCCGTCGTCTCGGTGTCGAGGACGACGAGGTCCTCCTCGAGCAGGTCGAATCCCTCCGTCTTGGCACGACGCTCGAGGCGCAGGTATTCGTCGCGTATGGAATCGGGCGTGTCGGGAAGCAGGAGCCGCTCGAGCCTCTGGGTGCTCGAGCCGCCGTGCTGCGTATAAGCCATGCCTGCTCGCTACCTGTCCTCTTCGAGGGCGAACTCCACGAACCTGCGGCAGAGCTCCGGGAACTCGATGCCCGCATGGCGAGCGGCGTCAGGCAGAAGCGAGGTCTTCGTCATGCCCGGAATCGTGTTCGTCTCGAGTATGACGGGCGTGCCATCGGGCCGGACGATGAAGTCCGAGCGCGAGACGCCGCGGCACCCGAGGGCCTGGTGAGCCCTCACGGCGAGCGCCTGGGCACGGGCATACACGTCCTCCGGAAGCCGCGCAGGTATGACATGGTGCAGCTCGGACGGCTCGTACTTCACCTTGAGGTCATAGAACTCCGCGCCGGTCACGATCTCGACGATGGGCAGCGCCTGGGCGTCCGGGCCGTTGCCGATCACCGACACGGTGATCTCGGTGCCTTCCACGAGCTCCTCGACGAGGGCGTCCTGCCCCTCGGAGCAGGCGAGCGCGACGGCGTCGCGCAGCTGCCTCCGCTCGGTGACGCGCGTCACGCCGAAGCTCGAGCCGTTGGAGCAGGGCTTCACGAACAGGCTATCGCCCAGCTCGTCGTATATGCGCTGCTCAAGCGCCTCGTCGAGGCCCTCGGGCTTGTGCACCTTGATGCCGTGGGGCGTCGGGATCTCGGCGGCGTCGTACACGAGCTTCGCGAGGTGCTTGTCGGTGGCAGTGGCCGATGCGGCGACGCCGGAGAACGTGTACGGGATGTGCAGGATCTCGAGCATCCCCTGGATGCAGCCGTCCTCGCCGTAGACGCCATGCATCACGATGAACGCCACGTCGTAGCCGCCGTTCGCGATGCGAGTCGCGATGTCGGGCTCCGCCACGTCGATCATGTCGACGTGCTCGAAGCCTGCTTCGGCGAGCGCCTCGGCGACGGCTCGGGCCGAGTCCTTCGCGATCTCGCGCTCGTCGGACCAGCCGCCCGTAAGGATGACGACCTTCTTGCTCAACGTGCCTTGCTCGGCTCTCTCGGACATGCTTGCTCCCCCTTCGAGGGCGGATCCCGTGCGATAGACTCTCATCGGACGTCAAGACGCTGGCGCGCAGCTATGCCTTCCTCGTGCGCTGGTATGAGGATAGCGCTAGCCGCCCTAGATAAGGGATGCAGGCCTAGGCGAACAAGGGGTTGCAATGGGAGATTCTGGACAGATGAGACGTGACATCCGCTCGCTATCTCAGGATGAGGTCACCGACGTGCTTGCCAAGCTCGGCGAGCCCCGCTTCCGCGCAAAGCAGCTCGACGAGTGGGTCTGGAGGAGGAACGTCGTCAGCTTCGACGAGATGACCAACATCTCGAAGGGGTTGCGCTCGAAGCTCGCCGAGAGCTTCTTCGTTGGCGTCCTCGGCGAGTCCGCCCGCCAGGAGTCGGTCGACGGCAGCAGGAAGTATCTGCTGCGGCTCGGCGACGACGTCGAGGTCGAGTGCGTTGGCATGCCCTCTGGAAGGAAGCTCGCCGTCTGCGTCTCCTCCCAGGCCGGCTGCGCCATGGGGTGCGCGTTCTGCGCGACCGGCGCGGCAGGCCTCACGAGGTCGCTTTCCGCCGAGGAGATCTACGCGCAGGCCTCCTACGTCGCGCACGACTTGGACATGCGCGCAACGAGCGTCGTGCTCATGGGGCAGGGCGAGCCCTTCGCCAACTACGACAACGTGCTGAAGGCGATGCGCCTGCTGAACTCCCCCGATGCGATGGGCATCGGCGCGCGGCATATCACCGTATCCACGAGCGGGATCATCCCCATGATCGCGCGGTTCGCCAACGAGCCCGAGCAGTTCACGCTCGCCGTCTCGCTCCACTCCGCGGTCCAGAAGACGCGCAACGAGCTCATGCCAGGCGTCAAGCGCTGGTCGCTGCTGCACCTCTACGAGATGATGGGGACGTACGCCGACAAGACCGGGCGGCGCCCGACCTACGAGTACGCGCTCATCTCAGGCATCAACGACAACGAGAACGAGCTCGCCTCGCTCGTCGACTTCTGCCGGGACACGCTGTGCCACGTGAACCTCATACAGCTGAACGAGGTACCGGGCTCTCCGTTCCAGCCGTCGTCTCCCGCCCGTGCCCAGGACTTCCTGCGACGCCTGCACAACGCCGGCGTCGAGGCCACGATCCGCGAGTCACGCGGGGCGGACATCGACGCCGCTTGCGGTCAGCTTCGTCAGAGGCGCCGTTAGCCATCTCAATCGGTGCGACTGCGATCAGTTCTCGCTGTGACTGTGTTACGAACGTATGTTCTATTATTCCGTTTGCGGCATGCAACGCCCAACTCAGTAGCCGATGCTTGCCCATTGCTCCTTCGTGCGAATGAGGTTGGCCTCGCCGTCTGAGGGAACGGCATCCAGATGCTCCTCTACGAAGCCGCTGACCTTCTCGTAGACGCCTTGGATGTTCTCGATGGTGCTGAGCGTCGCATCCTTCAGGTCCTCGCGCGCCGCGTCATCGAGGAAGAACTTGTAGACGACTGCTCCCGCAGCTCCGAGGACCGCGGCCTGCATCAAGACCCTCTTAACGATCTCCATCGATGTCCGCCTCCAAGCTGCTGTCTTCGAGAAGCTCGATGATCCTTGCAAGGTCATCCTCATCGGAGAACTCAATCTCTATCTTGTTCTTGCCTCTGACGTTCTTGACGCGTACGTTCGTATTGAGCATTTGACGCAAGAGCTTCGCCGCCCGCTTGTAGGACTTCGGAGTCGGAACTCGCGGAGCGTTAGGCTCTTTCGTGCCAGAAAACAGCGGAGCAAGGTTCTCTGTCTGCCGTACTGACAAATGCTCGCTGGCTACCTTCTCGGCGAGTTTGATTCTTCCTTCCTCAGAAGGAACGGCGAGGATCGCCCTTGCATGGCCTGCGGTCAACTTGCCTTCTGACATCATCTGCTGGACTGGCTCTGGGAGGTCAAGGAGCCTGAGCGTGTTGGTGATTGCCGAACGGGACTTCGATAGGACCTTGCCGAGCTGCTCTTGGGTGAATCCGTTCTCTTCGATGAGCTGCTTGTAGCCTTGGGCCTCCTCGATCGGGTCGAGGTCTGACCTCTGAAGGTTCTCGATGAGAGCCAGCTTAAATACTTCCTCGTCAGAGACATCGCGGACTACTGCGGGCATTTCCTTGAGGCCTGCGATTTTCGCCGCCTGATATCGACGTTCTCCTGCGATGATCTCATAGCTCGATCCTTGCTTCCTTACGAGTATCGGCTGGAGCACTCCATTCTGACGAATCGAGTCTGCTAGCTCGTCAAGAGCAGCCTGGTCGAACTTCTTCCTTGGCTGATTGGGATTGGGCTTGATCTTGTTGATTGGAATCTCGGTCCTAGGCTCGTTCATCCCGACTTCGACGTCAGCCTCGCCCATCAAGGATTCGAGGCCGCGCCCGAGACCTGCCTTCTTCTTAGTAGGCACGCTTCACCACTTCCTTAGCGAGGTTACGATAGGCGATGGCGCCTTTGTTCATTCTTGCGTATACCGTCACAGGCACGCCGTGGCTCGGAGCCTCGGACACCTTCACGCTTCTGGGAATGATCGTCTTGAAGACGTCGTCCTTGAAATAGCCGCAGACCTCGTCTGCCACCTGGCGCGAGAGCGTTGTCCTCGTGTCGAACATTGTGAGCAATACCCCAAAGATGTCCAGATCGGGATTTAGCCTACGCTTCACCATTCTCATCGATTCCACGAGCTTGCTGACACCCTCGAGCGCGTAGTACTCGCACTGAATCGGGATTATCAGGCTATCTGCAGCCACGAGGGCATTCACCGTAAGCAAGCCAAGTGAAGGAGGACAGTCTATGAAGATGAAGTCGAACTCGCCTTTTATCTCGCTGATGCAGCCTTTGAGGATGTTCTCACGCGCCATTGCGGAAACCAGCTCGATCTCTGCGCCAGCGAGCTGCATCGTGGCCGGAACGAGATATACGTTTTCGGCATCTGTCGGCATGACAATCTCAGAGATGTCTATCTCGTCAGAAATCGCATTGTAGATGCAGCTCTCAAGCTGGTTCTTCTCGATGCCGAGACCACTTGTGGTGTTCCCTTGCGGGTCGAAGTCGATGTCCAGGCACTTGAATCCCATCTCCCCAAGTGCTGCAGACAGGTTGATTACCGTCGTCGACTTGCCGACTCCGCCTTTTTGGTTGATGACCGCAATTACGCGCGTCGGTTCATTTGGCTTCTTTCGCTTTGTTTCAGCGAAATCCACGGCCCCTCCTTCGTTTGATGTTCATTAGGAGCAGTGCCTATCATGCCATAACGAAACTGTATGTTTCACGTGAAACGTTACGTGTCAGACCTTTTCTCTGAGCGGCTTCTTAGTTGCCATCCCAACACGCCTTGGAAGATGAATCTTTGGTTCGCCAGTCTTCTTGAATATGAAGATTCGCCTGGTACCACGGTTGTGGGGGAGCTCGAATGTTTCACGTGAAACCTCATCCATCCCACATAGCTCGCAAACTCCACGCAATTCATGATCATCCAGCTCCTCAGCAGGTCCTTTGCTGAGGATGAGTATTCCGCCAATACGCAGCAAGGGAGCGCCATATTCGAGAAGCACATCGACCGAGGAAACCGCACGGGCTGTAACGCAATCGAATGCAGGTGATGTCAACGCGAGCTCTTCGGCACGGCATTGCAGAACCTCGATGTCTTGGTCAAGGCCGAGCTCAAAGACCATTCTCTCTAGTGCCCTTGTCTTCTTTCCAACGGAGTCAATCAAGAGGGTGTTCGTCTTGCGAACCACAGCGACTGGAATCCCTGGGTAACCGGCACCCGAGCCGATGTCGAGATACCTGCATCCATCATTGACATATTTGGTAATCAGAAGCGAGTCGACAATGTGGATGTCGACAGCAGTCTTTGGGTCGGTAACCCTTGTCAGATTGGTAGTCTCGTTCTCCTTCAGGACAAGAGCGAGGTGTTTGAGCAAACAGTTCGCTTGTTCCTCATCAATCGAGATGCCATATATGCCAGCATCCTCTATCAGCTGCTTCTTCAGGTCGTCGCCCATCAAGGCTCCAATCGATGCGCATAATGTGACAAGAGTTCATGAGTCATGATACTTCGGCATAAGAAAACGGAGAGACCTTTCGGCCTCTCCGTTAGGTGCGCCAGTGATGAAATGGGCTATCTGCTCTTCAGCGGGGTGATGACCACCGAGCGGTTGGGATCCTCGCCCTCCGAGTGAGTAGTCACATCAGGGTCCTGCGCAAGCGTCATATGGGCAATACGACGCTCGTAGGCATTCATGTGAGGAAGGCGGACCGCCTCGTGCTGACGCTTCGCGCGCTCGGCAGCACTATGGGCCATCTGCTGGATCTTCGCCCTACGACGGTTCTTGTAGCCCTCGATGTCGATGACAACAGGGTAATGGAAGCCAAGGCCAACGTTCACAAGCGAGGACATGATGCTTTGCATGGCATCAAGGGTCTTGCCATGCCTTCCAATCAGTACGGCAAGGTCGCCGCCGTTCACGTCGAGGATGAGCTCTCCCTCGTCACCTTCATACTCGTCGATCTCCGAACTCGTCTCTCCGAAGAAGCCAAGGATGTTGCGGAGATACTCGATTGAGGTGTCAGCAATCAGGTCAAGCTCTTCGTCGGTCAGCTCCTGGCCGGACTCATAGTGCTCTTTGAGCGTCGCGAGCGTGTCTTCTGAAACGTCCATGGGAACCTCTATTCAAATCCAGATAGGAAGCTAGGCCTTCTTGTGAGGACGCTGCTTCTTCTCTTTGCGAACGACGTCAACCTGAATGGGAGCATTCGCACGACGCTCCTCTTCCTCGGCAAGGAGCTTGTTCCTGATGCGGGTCGTGATGAAGAGCTGCTGGAAGACTCCCCAGGCAGCCGAGGTCACGTAGTAGACGTTGACGCCGACGGGCAGGTTCCAGCCGACCCACACCATGAGGATGGCCATGAAGCCGCCCATCATCATGGTCTGCTTGCGCTGGTCCGCTGTCCCGGTCTGATTGAGGAGCATCGGGATGAGGGTGAGGATGCCGAAGAGGACGTCGGTGATCACATAAGGGAGTCCTGCCGCGATGCCAACGGCAGCGATCCGGTCGTTGGCCGAGACGGAGAGCTGCGGGAGGATGTTGTAGAAGCACGCGTCGGCAGGCAGGTTCTTGAGGACCGTGAACAGCGCGAAGAAGACAGGCATCTGGATGAGCATCGGGAGGCACCCGCCGATGGGATTCGCGTTGCTCTCCGAATAGATCTTCTGCATCTCCTGCGCCTGGCGGGCTTGGTCGTTCGCGTAGCGCTCCTGGATCTCCTGGATCTTCGGCTGCATCAAGCTCATGCGCGTGGTCGACTTGATCTGCTTCACGGAAAGGGGAGTCAGCAGAAGGCGGATGACGAATGTCATCAGGATGATGGCCAAGCCCCAGTCACCGCAGAAATCCGTGAGCTCCGTCAGGATGAAGGTCAGAAAGTTGATGAACCAATCCCACATGTTGTCCTCCGGAACCCGCCCACGTTAGGGGACGGGATCGTATCCTCCCTCATGGAAGGGATGGCAGCGTAAGATTCGTCTTATCGCCAGCCAAGATCCCTTTGCCGCTCCGTACTTCGTGATTGCCTCAAGGGCATATTGAGAGCAAGTCGGAGTATATATGCAGCATGGCCGATGGAGCGGCGAGAGATACTTCTGGTAGAAGCGAATCAAACTAGTGAATATCCGACTCGCAGCTGACATGCTCGCCTCTGATCATGCGACAGATACGATTCCGGTTCTCCTCATAAGCTCACGAAGGTCGCAAATGATGTCGTCATACTGTGCGTCGTGGGTCTTGCGCGTGGCAAACAGGATTACCGACCAGCTGTCAGTCGGCAGGCCGCATGCGCGGCTCGCCTCCCGAAGCAGCCTCTTGCATCGGTTCCTATAGACGGCATTGCCAAGGCGCTTGGCAGCCACAAACGCAACACGACCCGTATCCGCACCATCATCTTTCATATAGATGATGCGGACACGAGACGCGTTGGCGCGACGTCCCTCGTTGAAGACCCTTTCGAAATCCCTCTTGGATTTGATGGTCTTCATCAAAGATGCCTAGACGGTGAGCTGCTTGCGGCCCTTGGCCCTACGAGCTGCGAGGACCTTGCGGCCGCCCTTGGTTGCCATGCGGGCGCGGAAGCCGTGGGTCTTGGCACGCTTGCGCTTGTTCGGCTGATAAGTGCGCTTCATTGTTATTTCCTCCCGGGATCATTCTCGGTTGTAGGGTCGCAAGTAGTGAATTCTATGTTCATGGGAGTGCATTTGTCAATTGAGCTGCGGAAATGGACCAGATGTCATGGCCTGTCAAGGGCGAAAGATTTCATGGGGAATCATTCGTCGGATGCCTCATCATGAAAGGACCCCATGTAAAGCGGCATGATGCTAAGCTCTTTGCGTTGGCAGTTTCATCTGTTTCACGAGTTATCTACATCTTTTCAAAGCATGTTGAAAACTTTCTTCCAATGGATTTCGGCTGAATGGAAGTTTTCAACACGAGATGAAAGATTGTCGAAGGGACCTTCGTGGCTTCGGACACCTTCTATACGTTCGTCGGTGACGGCGCGCCAGAGGCGTCCGATGACCCAATAGAACACGACCAGGTCCGCTATCCCGCTCGCATCGCCGTCTACGACGACCCGACGGTCACCCCGCGCGTCGTCGTCATACAGCCCACCAACATCCGCGACTATCTCGAGCACATCACCGCCACCACGACGCAGCTCTCGCACGAGCAGGGTGGCACCATACCGTTCATGATCATCAGGGAGATCGTCGAAAACTACATACACGCGGCTTTCATTGCGCCGACCGTCTCGATACTCGACGCTGGCAACACGATCCGCTTCTCCGACCAAGGCCCTGGCATAGAGGACAAGGAGAAGGCCCTCGAATATGGCACCACATCGGCGACGGAGGAGATGAAACGCTACATACGTGGCGTCGGGTCGGGCCTCCCTCTGGCACAGCAATACATGCTGGACAAAGGCGGTTCCCTCACCATTCGCGACAACCTCTCGTGCGGGACCGTCGTCACGATTTCCACGAGGTCCGAGGATGACGCGTCCATGCCGATCGCCCCAATGAAGCATGAGAAGGGCCAAGACGACCACGAAGCTGCCAAGAACGACGTCCCTCGCCCCAACGAGGCGCTCCTCGAACTCGAGGTGGCCGAGAGGGGAAGGCAGGCCCTCGCCTATCTGGCAGACCACGATTCGGTAGGCCCTTCGGACCTGGTCGCCGTCTACAAGGGCTCGCAGCCGACCTGGTCTCGCGAGCTCAAGGCGCTTGAGGAGAAGGGGCTCCTGGTCAAGAGGGGCCAGAAGCGCCATCTCACGGAGCTCGGCAAAGCTTATATCAAACTCTCCCATTAGCCCCCGAGCGACGGCTCGTGCTGGCACGGGCTGGATATGCTCCCAAGAAAGCGCGAAAGACCTGACAAGTCCCTGCAAGAAGCCATGATGATGGTTGCTTTTCAACAATCCTCCACGCATATAATGAGTTTTCAACATCACAGATGGGATTCATATGCAAGAGCAATCACCTACGAACCCTGACGCCGTAGCCTTGTGGGACGACGCGCTGGACCTTCTCGAAGAGGACGGCCTCGCCCAATCCACGCTCGAGATGCTCAGGAACTGCACGCCGACCGACCAGGCCGACGGGCGGCTGAGCGTGTCGACCTCTGCCCGCTTCATACAGCGGACCGTCGAGAAGAACCGGCCTGTCATCGAGGGGGCCCTCGCGAAGGCCGCGTTCCAGCCCATCGCATTGGAGATCCTGCTCTGCCAGGCGGACAGGCCCGAGCGCATCGAGACGAACAACGAGATGTCGAAGGAGGACTTCGCGAGGATCTCCGCCGCGCAGGCCGCCCGGGAGCAGCCGCAGCAGCCGGCGTCGCGGGCGGCGAGCACGAGCGAACTGCCCTCCGCTCCAAGCGCGTCGAAGGCTCCTGATACAGTCCAAGACGGCCTTCCCAACCCGCTTGTCGACAACATCACCGAGGCTGACTCGAAGCTCACGTTCGACCGCTTCATACAAGGCAAGGAGAACGCGATCGCCCTTGCGGCGGCCAAACAGGTCGCGAACGGCGTCAACAAGACGTATAACCCGCTGTTCATCTACGGCAAGAGCGGCCTTGGCAAGACGCATCTGCTCAAGGCCATACAGAACTACATCGCGCAGAACGAGCCGTCGCGCATATGCGTGTACAGGGCATCGCGCGAGTTCACCAACGACTACATCACCGCGATGGTCGACACCGAGAAGAGCGTGAAGGACCAGTTCGAGCACAACTACCGGATGGTCGACGTGCTCATCATCGACGACATCCAGTACCTGAAGCCGACCAGCGCGACGCTCGAGTTCTTCTTCGACCTCTTCAACTACCTCCGCGACCACGGCAAGCAGATCGTCCTCGCAGCCGACCGCTCGCCCATCGAGCTCGGCTTGGGGGAGACGGGCTTCGACGAGCGCATCACCTCGCGCATCGACTCCGGCTTCTCCTGTCCCATCTCGGCGCCCGAATACGAGCTCAAGTTCGCTCTCGTGCAGGCCTTCTACGAGCGCATGAAGGAAGACGCGCGCAACGAGAAGATCCCAGGGCTGGACGCGACCCTCACCAAGGACGACCTCCAGCTGATGGCGGAGCTCTCCGGCTCCAACATCCGCGTGATCGAGAGCTTCTGCCAATCGTGCCTGCTCATGGCCTCGAGGGACGAGAG
>CADBMC010000152.1 GCA_902795635.1 uncultured Coriobacteriaceae bacterium
GATCGACGCCTTCACGAAGCTGCAGTTCGAAAGCACCTTCCAGCACCTCTCTCCCGGCGGAGCCATCTCCTACGTCGAGGTCCCCAACATGCAGGACAACCTCGAGGCGGTCGTCTCGGTGCTGCAGTTCATCTACGACAACATCATGTACGCCGAGCTCAACACCAAGAGCGACTACTGCCAGAAGTGCGGCTACGACGGCGAGATCAAGATCGTGGAGGACGACGGCAAGCTCGTGTGGGAGTGCCCCAACTGCGGCAACCGCGACCAGTCCACGATGAACGTCGCACGCAGGACGTGCGGCTACATCGGCACCCAGTACTGGAACCAGGGCAGGACCGAGGAGATCCGCGACCGCGTGATGCACCTCTAGGCGCAGGCGAGGCATGCCGATGAACTACGCGAACATCAAACGCTACGACATCGCGAACGGGCCGGGCGTCCGGACGACGGTGTTCGTCTCCGGATGCAGGCTGCATTGCCCCGGATGCTTCAACGCCGGGGCCTGGGACTTCCGTGCGGGCGTGCCCTTCGACGAGGCCGTCGAGGCCGAGGTGCTCGACTCGCTGGCGCCGGGCTACATGGCTGGCCTCTCCGTGCTGGGCGGCGAGCCCACCGAGCCGGAGAACCAGCCGGGCGTGGCGCATCTTCTCGAGGCCACCCGCGAGCGCTTCGGGCACGACCGCGACATCTGGATGTACACCGGCCGCGTGCTGGAGGACCTGCTCCCGGGCGGCTCGCATGCCATCCCCGGCGTCACCGAGCGCATCCTGGGCAGCCTCGACGTGCTCGTGGACGGCCCGTTCGTGCAGGACGAGCACGACATATCCCTTCGCTTCAGGGGATCGGCGAACCAGCGCCTCATCGACGTCCCCAAGACGCTCGAGGCGGGCAAGGTCGTTCTCTGGGAGGACGAGCCCGTGTTCGCCACGCACACGTTCGACTAGCTGCCTCTGCCGCGGGCATGGGCAGCGCATGGGCACGGGACCGTGCACATCACGTTTCGCTTGCAGACGACGTCGGGCCTCCATCAGGGATGGGACCCGACGCATGCGAAGGGGCTCGGATCGAGCAGCCCTCGCCGGTCGTCTCGCGACGCTCGGCCACCGGCTTGAAGTAGTCGCCGAAGCAGCGGCGGACGATGGCGGCCTGCCGGTCCCGGCGCGCGACTTCTGGCAGGGCATGTCGGCCGGGTCGATCTCCCACTACTCGAAGAGCTGGCGCGGCTCGCCGCCTTCCATGAGCGGATACAGGTCGTAGCGCGTGGCCACCGAGCGTCCGCTGGACATGACGTCGAGCACGATGCACTGGGAGGCCTTCGAGTGGTCGGCTCCCGTCTGGGGGACGGAGCTCACCTCTCCGGTGCCCTTGTCGTACATGGCGTGCGGCTTGCAGCGCTCGCACTCGAAGTAGGCGCCGAGCTTCGAGTCCTGCATGCAGATGAAGCCCATGCTCTGGTCGATGGAGCGGGCGTCCTCGATGGTGGCGTGGCTGTGGCCGGACACGTGGATGATGCGCGAATAGGCCTGCATCTCCGCGACGAGCCTCCCGTAGTCGCCGTACCACTCCTCCGAGGTGTAGACGGTATTTGGGATGGCATGGTGGCAGAGCACCAGGATGGGCAGGCTCGGGCCGTAGGTCTCGTGGTTGCCCTGGCAGAAGATGAAGCTCCCCTGTATGTCGGAGCCGAAGGGGCTGCTCGCGAGGACGGCGTTGAGCTCGTCGTACTGAGCGACCGATTCGCTGACATGTCCCGTCGGAACAAGTCTGGCTTCCGGGGCTCTGCTGGCAGTCAGCGGCCCGTCGTGGGCGGGTAAGGGCAGGGCAGGCATTGGCAAGTCTTGTAAGGACGCGGCCAAGGAATCACGCGAGCCTCACGTCCCGCGTCTCACGCGGCACGCGACTGGCAGCGCCCTGCGTGCGGCGCAGGGCCATGAGGCGAATCCGCCATCCGTCGTGCGGATGCGCCGGCGCTAGGGGAGTGCGGGCACCGAATCCAGGCGGTCGCGCACGCGCTCCCAGCCAGGGCACGAGCGGTCGAGCTCTGCATAGAACGCGGGACCATGGCCTGCGACGATGAGGTGGCAGAGCTCGTGGCGGCACACGAAGTCGAGGCACTCGCAGGGATGCGCCGCCAGCTCGGAGCTGATCCAGATGCGTCGCTTCGCGATGACGCACGAGCCCCACCTGCTGCTCATCTTGCGGACGCGCCAGTCGTCGCAGGAAACGCCCACCGCCATCTCGGCCCGCGCCGCCATGCCGGGAAGCGCGACGAGCACCTGGCGGCAGCGCAGCCCGTCGATGAGCTTCCTCCTGAAGGCGCGCGAGTCCTCGTCCTCGCCCACGTGGGCGACGGGCACCCTGAGCGTCACCTCGTCGCCATCCAGGGACGCCTCGCCACGCGCGAGCCCCCACGGCTCGAGCCGTATGCTACGGGACCTGCCCCAGAGGAACGTCTTGTCGCCGGTGACGTATGCGCAGGCGGCCGCAGCGGCGTAGCGCTCGCGCTGCCGTGCGAGCGCGGCGGCGACCCATGTCTGGCGTGAGAGCACGAACTCCTCCGCTGCCGCACGAGGGCAACGCTTGGGTATGGAGAGCACGACGATGCCGTCACGCGTCACCCGCAGGTTGAGGTTGCGCACGTCCTTCCTACGGACGACCACGTCGGCAGCGGGGGTGGCGATGACAAAGCTCTCCTCGCCGCGTCTAGGCGGCTTCGCGGGCATGGGGCGCCCCTCAGGCGTCCTTGGGGGAGCGAAGGTGATCGGCTAGGTCGAGGATGGCCTTGCGATAGCCCTGGATCCCCATGCCGGTAATCGTCTCGAAGCACGCTTCGCGCACGTAGGAAACCTGCCGGAAGTCCTCGCGGAGCTCCACCTGGGAGATGTGCACCTCGACGGTCGGCAGGCGCACGGCCTTGATCGCGTCGAGGATGGCGACGGAGGTATGCGTGTAGGCGGCGGGGTTGATGACGATGCCGTCGTAGGTCCCGAACGCGGCCTGGATCTCGTCGACGATGTCTCCCTCATGGTTGGATTGGAAGCAGCGGCAGCTCTCGAAGCCGGCCTCGATGGCGGCCTTCCTGCAGAGGTCCACGAGGTCCTGGTAGGAGTCGTTGCCGTAGATGCCGGGCTCGCGCATCCCGAGCAGGTTGATGTTCGGGCCGTTCACCACGAGAACGCGCCGGCCGCGCACGCCGTTCCACGAGGGCGACGTCTGGGTCTCGGCCGCCATGCGGTCCATGAGCTCCGAGAACCCCTCGTCGGGCTCGTCGGCATCCTGTGCCGCGTGTGTGACGGGCGCCTCGTCCGTCTCGTCCTGCTCCGCAGGGTCGTTCGTGATGGTCACGCTCATTGGGCCTTCGGACCTCCTCGGTGCCTTGGGGTCGATGGCGTCCGACGCCGAGCCAGAGCCTGCGCCCAAGCCCGACAGCTCGACGAAGTCCCGGTACACGCCGTCGATGACCGACGGCCCGAAGATCACGTCGTAGCCGTGCTCCGAACGGCGCATCACCCCAAGCACGCTGCGCACCCTGTTGAGGTGGTCGAGGTCGATGCGCGAGGCGTCCTCGAGGGACAGGCGCAGCCTCGTCATGCAGACGTCGCTCGCGATGACGTTCTCGGAGCCGCCGATGGCTTCCATCACGTCCTTGGCCGTCTGTAGGTAATCGTTGGACTGGTTTGCGCGTAAAGGCATGAGTGTCTCCAAGCCCTTGGGGGCAAAGCGAACGGGGGGAAGCGCGCGCAATGCCTTCCTGAGTATTGTAGGTGCCCATAAGATGCGACTTCGGCAACGTTCTGCGAAAACGCACGACGATGCCGCAGACGGAACGATCCGCGAATCCGCGTCGCATCATCTGCCGGCACGGGCGCCTCAGAGACGCCGGCCATGGAACCTGTCGCATCGTGTGGCTAGCTCAGGGCGGGACCCTGCGTGAAGAGTCTAGCGATTTGCTCGGCATCCGCAAATGCCGAGCCGAGGCAGTCGACCTCGACGTCCGCCCAGGCGCGGTAGAGCGGCATGCGCTCCCGTGCGAGCCGCTCGAGGCCCTTGGCCTGCGATATGGGGCGGTTCCTCTGCGAGAGCTGGGAGATGTCGCGCGAGAGCATGACCACATAGGAGTTCTGGCGCACGAGCGGGCGGTTCTCCTCGCGCGTGACCACGCCGCCCCCGCATGCCATGACGAGCCCCGGCTCCTTCGAGTAGCGCCTGAGCTGCTCGGTCTCGAGGCGCCTGAACGCGCCCTCGCCCTGGGAACGGATGCAGTCGGAAGGGGTCATTCCCGTCGCGATCGTGAAGGCGTCGTCCATGTCCACGAATGGCCTTCCGAGCATGCGCGCGAGCCTCTTGCCCGTCGTGGTCTTGCCCACCCCGGGCATGCCGATGAGGCAGATGCCGAGCGTCTGGCGCAGGATGTCCTGCTCGATGGACCCGATGGCCCTGAGGTCCAGTTCCCTGCCCTGGAAGAGCTCGCTCGAGCGGACCGCCTGGGCCACGAGCATGGCAAGGCCGCTCTCCGAGGGGATGCCGGCCTCCTCGGCGGCCAGGCAGATCCCCGTGCGCGTGGGGTTGTACACAACGTCCACGACGCCGAGCAGTCGCGGCAGCGCGCGGAGCGTGTCGGCATCCAGAGGCGTGGCCGGGCAGTTGGGATACATGCCGACAGGCGTGGCGTTCACCACAAGCGAGGCGTCCGCATGGCGCGCTCTCACCGAGGCGTAGTCCTCCGGACCACGTCGCGAGATCACGACCGGCACGGCGCCTGCGTCCTCCAGGGCGCACACGACGGCAGCAGAAGCCCCTCCCGAGCCCAGCACGAGCGCCTTCCTGCCGCAGAGCGCCTCGTGCGCGGGGCGTCCCAGCTCGCGCTCGCAGAACCTGTCGAGCAGGTACGCGAAGCCGGAGACGTCGGTGTTGTCGGCGTAGATGCTGCCGTCCGCGCGCCTCACGAGCGTGTTGGCCGCCCCTATGCGCTCGGCTGCGGAGGAGACCTCGTCGGCCAGGCGCATCACGTCGCGCTTGTAGGGGATGGTCACGTTGAGGCCGAGCCAGCCCGTCTCCTCGCGCACGAGGGCCTCGAGCCCGTCGGGCTCCACCTCGCGCAGGACGTAGGGGACCTCCGAGAGCTTCGCATGTATGGCAGGCGACCAGCTGTGCCCCAGCTTGCGCCCCACGAGCCCGAAGTATGTCCTGGGAAGCCCCTCCATCTGCGCTCGCCGAGGGCGTGGGCCCTAGACGACCTCCGTGTAGCTGCCGAGGTAGCGGAACTCCTCGCACACGTCGCCGAGCGAGGAGAGCAGCGTCTTGAACTCGGGGGCGTTCACCTGCGATTCGAGGTCGAAGTAGAACATGAACTCGAAGTCTCGGTCGGGAAGCGGGCGGCTCTCGAGCTTCAGGATGTTGATGTCGAGCGAGTAGAAGCGGCTGAGGACGCGGTTGAGCGAGCCGGGGGTGTGGGAGACGACGATCATGAGCGAGGTGCGATCGGCGCCCGGGTAGATCTCCAAGCCCTTCTCGACGCACACGAAGCGCGTGTAGTTGTTGCCCTTGTCCTGGATGGAGCGCTCGAGGAAGTCCAGGTCGTAGAGCTCGGCGCAGGAACGGCTCGAGATGGCGGCGACGTCATTCCGGTCGGACTCCGCCACGGCGCGCGCCGCCATCGCGGTGTTGTCGCACACGTGCACCTGCACGCCGTCGAGGCCGGCGAGGAACGTCTGGCACTGCGAGATGGCCTGCTGGTGGGAGTAGATCTCGCGGACGTCGGCGAGCTTGGTGCCGGGCTTGGCGAGCAGGTTGTGGTCCACCTTCAGGCGCACCGAGCGCACGATGTGGAAGTCGTGCTGCATCATGAGGTCGTACACCTGGTTCACCGAGCCTGCCGTCGAGTTCTCCACCGGCAGGATGCCGAACTGGCAGAAGCCCTGCTCGACTGCGCGGAACACCCCGTCGAAGGTGTCGAAGTAGGAGATGGAGGGGCGCTTGAAGAGCTTGTCGGCCGCAATCTGGGAGAAGGCGCCCTCAACGCCCTGGCAGGCGACGAAGGCCTGCTGCGGGAAGAGCTGGGGCGTCTCCTGCTGCGCGCGCTCGATCGCCTCGAGCAGCTCGGTGTCGCGATTGACGAGCTCGTACTGGCGCGTGCGCGACGCCTCCATGATGAGCTGGAAGAGCACCGAGACGTTGTCCTGGAGGTCCTCGGGGACCTTCGAGGCCATCTCGGCGAGCTTCGCGCGCTCGCGTGCGCGGTCGAGGACGGGAAGGTCGTTCTCGCGCTTGTAGGCGCCGATCTCGTCCGCGAGCGTCATCCTCTTCTGGAACAGGTCGACGATCTCGTCGTCGATGCCGTCGATCTCGTGGCGGATCTCGCTCAGGTCCTGCATCGCTCCTCCTGGTGTCGAATGGTGTGGCTAGTCTAGCGCTCCATCCGCCACGTACCGCGGCGGGAACGAGAGCCAGGCGTCGAGCGCGGCGATGGCGGCGACCGCCTCGGCCACGGGCACGGCGCGCGGCGCTATGCACGGGTCGTGGCGCCCGCGCACCTTGAGGGTCGCCGGCTCCATGGCCTCGAGGTCCACCGAGCGCTGGGGCATCGCGATGCTCGAGGTGGGCTTCACGGCGAGCCTGAACAGCAGCGGCGCGCCGTCGGTGATGCCGCCGAGGATGCCGCCGGCGTCGTTCTTGGTCACGCAGACAGAGCCGTCGCGCACGTCGTAGGGGTCGTTGTGCGCGGAGCCGCGCATGCGAGCCGCCTCGAAGCCTCGGCCGAACTCGATGCCCTTCACCGCGGGGATGCCGAAGCAGGCGCGGGCGACGAGGTTCTCGATGCCGTCGAACATCGGCGAGCCGATGCCCGCGGGAAGGCCCGCGACGACGCACTCCACGATGCCGCCGACGGAGTCCTGGTCGCGGCGCGCCTCCTCGATGGCGTCCTGCATGCGCCTGCCAGCCGCCTCGTCGATGACGGGGAAGGCGCGCCCGTCCGCCAGGGCGTCGAGCTGCGCCATGAGCCCCTCGCGCTCCTCGTCGGGGTCCCCCAGGGCAAAGAAGCGCTCGTCTGCGATGCCCGCGACCTCGCACAGGTGCGCGCCCACGCGAACGCCGCGGGAGGCGAGCATCTGCTCGCATACGGCGCCCGCCGCGCACAGGGGCGCCGTGAGCCTGCCGGAGAAGTGCCCGCCGCCGGCCACGTCGTGGAATCCGTCCCACCTGAGGCGCGCGACCCAATCGGCATGCCCAGGCCGCGGCATGCGCGCGATGTCGGCGTAGTCCTGCGAGCGCGTGTTGGTGTTCTCGATGAGCATGGCGAGCGGGGCGCCGCAGGTGGCGCCCTCGTGGTCCAGGCCCGAGACGATGCGCACCTCGTCCACCTCGCGGCGCTGCGTGGCCCAGGGGCCCTGGCCAGGAGCGCGCCTGGCCATGAGCGCCGCCATGGACCGCCGGTCGACGACGATGCCTGCCGGCAGCCCCTCCACGACGCAGCCTATGGCCTCGGAGTGCGACTGCCCGAAGACCGTCACCTTGAGCCTGTCGCCGATGGTAGAAGGCATGGCTCCCCCTAGCCTGCGAGCTCGACGTCGCCGCCGAGCGCCTTGTAGTCCTCGAAGAAGGCGGGGTAGGACTTCGAGACGCACTCGGCGCCCCGTATGGCCACGGGCCCCTTGCACCTCGTGGCAAGTATCGCCGCCTCCATGCAGATCCTGTGGTCGCCGCAGGCGTCGGCGACGCCGCCCTCCAGCTCGGGCGTCCCCTCGATGACGATGTCGTCGCCGTCCACCGTGGCATGCCCGCCGAGGTCGTTCACGCACGCGGTGACGCTCGCCAGGCGGTCGGACTCCTTGAGCCTGAGGCGCCCGGCGTTCGTGAGCCGCGTCGTGCCTTCGCTCACGGCGGCGATGGCCGCCAGGGGAGGCACGAGGTCGGGGATGGAGCCCACGTCCATGGCGCAGCCCTTGAGCCGGCCCGGCTCGACCGTGGCCTCGCCCTTCGTGCGAACCACGTGAGCCCCGAAGAGCGCGAGCGCCCCCAGGACCGAGCGGTCGCCCTGCGGGCTCAGCAGGTCGAGGCCGCTCACCGTCACCGGCTTGGCGCCCATGGCGCCCGCGCAGAGCCAGAACGCCGCGTTCGACCAGTCGCCCTCCACCGCGTATGAGCCGGGGGAGACGAGGCGGGCGCCCTTGGGCACATGGAAGACGCGCCAGGCCTTCCCGTCCCTCTCGGAGGACATCCGCAGCACCTCGATGCCGAAGGCCTCGAGTGTGCGGCAGGTGATGTCGATATAGGGCAGCGACTGGACGGGCTCCGAGACCTTGACGTCGCATCCGCCGCCGATGAGCGGGGACGCGAGCAGGAGGCCGGTCACGTACTGCGAGGAGACGTTGCCCGGGAGCAGGAACTCGCCGGCACGCATCCTGCCGTCCACGCGCAGGGGGAACTCGCCTTGGGGGCCGAGGTCGCAGCCGGCGGCGACGATCTCCTCGTAGAGGGGCGAAAGCGGCCTCTTGGCGAGCCGCCCGTGGCCCATGAGGTTCGCGCCGCGCCCGAGTGCGGCCACGACGGGCAGCATGAAGCGCAGGGTGGAGCCGGACTCGCCGCAATCCAGAAGGGCGTCCGCGCGGACGTCCTCGGCCTTGACGGGGACGACGCGATAGCCGCCCTTCGTGCGCACGACGCCCGCGCCGAGGGCGCGCAGGCAGGAAGCCGTGGCCTCGATGTCCTCCGAGGTGGAGGAGCAGTCCAGAACGCATGGGGCATCGGCGAAGGCGGCGCAGATGAGCGCCCGGTGTGCGGCCGACTTCGACGGTATGGCCCTCAGCGCACCCGAAAGCGGACGCGGCCTGATGCAAGCCTCCAACGTATCCTCCTGCCTGGACGTTTACCGGGACGTGCCGCAGCCGGCGTCGACGAGCGAGCGCATTGCCTCGGGCGAGACCCGCCTGAGCTCCACCTCGCCGATCCGCCTCGGAATCACGACCGAATATCCCGCAGCGCTGCGCTTCTTGTCGTGGGCTAGGTATCCCATGAGCGTGTCGTGGTCGATGTCGGTGTCCGTGGGAAGCCCGTAGGCCGCCACGCAGGCCTCGATGCGGCCCGGCACGTCCGCCGCGCACCAGCCCTCGGCGGCCGATGCGCGGGCGATGCAGCAGAGCCCCACGGCGACGCTCGCCCCGTGGCCGAGCACGAACCCCGACGCCGCCTCTATGGCGTGGCCGATGGTATGGCCGAGGTTAAGCATCTGGCGCACGCCCTGCTCGCGCTCGTCGGCGGCGACGACGTCGCGCTTGATCTCCACGTTCCTCGCGACGACGTCGGCCAGCTCGTCGAGGTCGTGGCCGGCCGAGTTGATGGGGGAGGCGGCAAGCCTCTCGAAGAGGACCTCGTCGGCGAGCACGCCGTGCTTTATGACCTCTCCGCAGCCGTCGGTGAGCTGGCTGGCGGGAAGCGTCGAGAGCGTCTCCACGTCCGCTATGACCACCTCGGGCTGCAGGAAGGCGCCGCAGAGGTTCTTGCCGGCCGCGAGGTCGACGGCGGTCTTGCCGCCCACCGAGGAGTCCACCATGGCCAGAAGCGAGGTGGGCACCTGCACGAGCCTGCATCCCCTGAGATAGAGAGCCGCCGCGAGGCCGCCCATGTCGCCGGTCACGCCGCCGCCCACGGCAACGACGACGCCCTTGCGGTCCATCTCGTGGGAGGCGATGCGCTCGAGGATCGTCTCGAGCGTGGCCAGGCGCTTGTTGCGCTCGCCTGCCGGGAACGTGATGCGAGGCGCCTCGATCCCCGCGCCCGCGAGCGAGGACTGCACGCGGTCCCCGTAGAGGGCGTCCACCGTATCGTCTGAGACGATGCAGCACTCAGGAGTCCCGAGAAGGCTTCCCACTATGGGCCCCACCTCGTCGACGAGGCCGCGGCCCACGTGGACCTGGTAGTCCTTCGACGCGCAGGGCACGTCCACCACATGCGCGCTCATCGAAGAGCCTCCTGGGCCCTCTGGATGGAGTCGCCCTCCGCGAGCAGCCCCTCGAGCCGGTCGCCGTCGCGAGCGTCGATGGCATCCTTCACCTGCCGAAGGCCCTCGATGAGCGAGCCGATCTCGTCGGATAGGTTGTCGGCGTTCTCGAGGAAGAGCTCGCGCCACATCGGCGCGTTCATGTGCGCCACGCGCGTGAGGTCGCGGTACGAGCCCCCGGAGAACCCGACGCGCTCGCGGTTCGTGGGGCTCTTCACGTAGGAGTTGGAGATGACGTGGGGGAGCTGGGAGGTGTATGCGATGAGGCGGTCATGCGTCTCGGGGGTGGCGATGGTGGCCGACCCGAAGCCGCAGCAGGAGAGCAGCCCCTTCAGGCGCTCCAGCATGGCGGCGCGCTCGAAGTCGTCCATGTCGGGCGGGCACATCACGAGCGGCGCCCCCTCGAAGAGGTCCGCGCGCGCATATCCGAAGCCCGAGTACTGCGAGCCCGCCATGGGATGGCAGCCGCAGAACTCCCACGGCCGGCCCTGCGCGACGCGCTCGCACTCGGCGCACACCATGCGCTTCGTGCCGCACGCGTCGATGACGATGGCGCCCTCGCCGATGAGTCCCGCATGCGCCTCGAGCCAGGCGATGGCCGCCTTGGGGTAGGTGGCGATGATGACGAGCTCGCAGGTGCCGAGGTTGTCGTCGGTGAGCTCCTCGTCCACGGTCTCGACGAGCGCGAACTCGAGCGTCGAGCGGGTGCGGTTCTGCGCCAGAACCTCGTGGCCCGCCTCGTGGAAGGCCTTGGCGAACGAGCCGCCGATGAGGCCGAGGCCAACGATGCCGACGCGGCCCGGACGCACCTCCTTCGCTTCGAGCTTCCCCTGCGTCATGCCCTATGCCTCCTGAGCGTCGCCGGTCGTGATGGCCGAGCGGATGATGGCGATCTGCTCCATGGCGCGGTCGAACTGGGCGGGCGTGAGCGCCTGCGCGCCGTCGGACCATGCGGCCTGCGGGTTGTCGTGGACCTCGATCTCGAGGCCATCGGCGCCTGCCGCCGTGGCGGCGCAGGCCATGGGGGTCACGTAGCGCGTGTAGCCCGTGCCGTGGCTCGGGTCGGCCACGACGGGGAGGTGCGAGAGGTAGTGCACGACGGGCACCGCGTTGAGGTCGAGCGTGTTGCGGGTGCGCGTCTCGAAGGTGCGGATGCCACGCTCGCACAGGATCACGTTGCCGTTGCCCTCGCTCATGATGTACTCGGCGGCCATGAGCCACTCGTCCACCGTCTCGGACATGCCGCGCTTGAGGAGGATCGGCTTGTCGGTCTTGCCGAGCTCCTTGAGCAGCGGGAAGTTCTGCGCGTTACGGGCGCCCACCTGCAGGACGTCGATGCCCTTCTCGAGGAAGAGGGGAAGGTCGCGCACGTCCATGATCTCGGTGCAGACGGGCATCTGCAGCTCCTCGCGCGCCTCGCACAGCAGGTCGAGGCCGGCGGGGCCCATGCCCTGGTTGGCGTAGGGGGAGGTGCGGGGCTTGTAGGCGCCGCCGCGGATCATCTTCGCGCCGGCGGCCTTGGTGGCGCGGCAGATGTCGATGAGGTTCCTGCCCTCCACCGCGCACGGCCCGGCGATGACGGCGAAGTTGCCCCCGCCGATCTTCACGCCGAAGCCGCAGTCCACGACGGTGTCCTCGGGGTGGAACTTGCGGTTGGCCTTCTTGAAGGGCTCGGAGACGCGCTGGACGCGCTCGACGATGTCCATGCTCTCGAGCAGGAACGGGTCGACCTTCGTGGTGTCGCCCACCAGGCCGACGATGATCTCCTCGTCGCCTCGGGAGAGGTGGGCCTTGAGGCCCTTGGCCTCGACCCAGGACACGAAGTGGTCGAGCTGCTCGTCGGTGACGCTTGGCTTCAGTACGGCAATCATCGGTATTCCTTATCTCAGCAGGTGTTTTCAGGGCATTGTTAGGCAAGGCATATTACTACAAAGGAAGGGGGCCAATAGCGCCGCTGGCACGACGATGCCCATCAATTCCTCTATACTGCCTACTTGCGCGCCCTCGTAGCTCAGCGGATCAGAGCGTTCGCCTCCGGAGCGAAAGGTCGCGGGTTCGAAACCCGCCGAGGGCACCAGCCGCTCTTCATGCCAGCGCCTTCGCGGTCGGACGACGACTCGGAGGCGCTGGCCCACAATCAGGCTGCCCGTCCCTTCGCGATGCGGCGGCATACAGCCGAAGGGAGGAGGCCCGATGCCGCAACCCGCTTCCCAGGGCCTTCCGGAAGAGCTCACGGGGCTCACGGAGGCCGAGGCGAGAAGCCGCGCGGCCAGGGGCCTCTCGAACGTGAACACGGACGTGAGGACGAAGTCCATCGGCCAGATTCTCTCCGAGCACACGTTCACGTTCTTCAATGCCATCATGGCCGTCATGGCCGTGCTCGTCGCCGTCACGGGCTCCTGGCGCAACATGCTCTTCGTCTTCACGGTGCTGGCGAACCTCGTCATCGGGGTCTTCCAGGAGATCCGCTCGAAGATCGTGGTCGACCGGCTCTCCGTGATCGCCTCGAAGGGGGCGACGGTCATCCGGGAGGGCACGGAGCGCACCGTGGCGCTCGACGAGATCGTCCTCGGCGACCTCGTGAGGCTCGGCCGCGGCGACCAGGTGCCGGCCGACGCCAAGGTGGCCTGGGGTCAGGCCGACCTCGACGAGAGCCTGCTCACCGGCGAGTCCGTGCCCGTGCGCAAGGAGGTGGGCGACGAGCTCCTGAGCGGCAGCTACCTGGACGCCGGGCTCGTCGTCTGCGAGGTCGTGCGCGTGGGGGCGGACGGCTATGCCGCACGCATCAACGCCGGCGCCAAGAAGGAGAAGCACGTCCGCAGCGAGATTCTCGCCTCCCTGGACGGGGTCATCCAGTTCGCAACCTACTTGTTGGTTCCGTTGGGGCTTCTGCTCTTCGCCCGGACGCTCCACGCGGACGAAGACGTAAACGGTGCCATACTCAGCACGGTCTCTGCCGTCATCGGCATGATCCCGCAGGGGCTCGTGCTGCTCACGAGCACCGTCTTCGCCATCGCCTCGACCCGGCTCGCGCGCCATATGGTCCTGGTGCAGCAGATGTACTGCATCGAGATGCTGGCCCGGGTAGACGTCCTCTGCCTGGACAAGACCGGCACCATCACCTCGGGGTCGATGGAGGTGGAGGAGCTGAGGCCAGCGCCCGGCGTCGGCGTGCCGGAGCTCGGCCATGCCGTCGCATGCCTGGTCGCCGCCGACCGCGACCCCAACCAGACGGCGAAGGCGATCGCCGCCTACGTCGAGGCGCACGGGATCGCGGCCACAGGCATCGCGCGCCACGTGCCCTTCAGCTCGGCGACGAAGCGCTCAGGCTGCCTCACCACGGACGGAAGGGCCTATGTCATGGGCGCCGCCGGGTTCGTGCTGGGTGAGCGTGCGGAGGAGGAGGTCGCGCGCCTGGGCTCCTTCGGGCCCACCTCGCGCGTGCTCGCGGTGTGCGAGGCCGACGGGCTGGGCGAGGACGGGAGCGTGGTGGGCGAGCCGAGGCTCCTCGGCTGCGTGGCCCTGCGCGACGAGCTCAGGCCATCGGCGAACGAGACCATCGGCTACTTCTGCGACCAGGGCGTCTCGGTTCGCGTAATCTCCGGCGACGACGCCGCCACGGTTGCGGCCATCGCCCAGCGCGCGGGCGTGCCGGGGGCGGGGAGCTACGTGGACGCCTCGACGCTCACGACGCCCGAGGAGCTGAGGCGGGCCGCCGAGTCCTGCAGCGTGTTCGGGCGCGTCACCCCCGACCAGAAGCGCGAGCTCGTGCGCGCGCTCAAGGCCGCGGGCCATGTCGTGGCCATGACGGGCGACGGGGTGAACGACGTGCTGGCGCTTCGCGAGGCGGACTGCTCGGTAGCCATGGCGTCGGGCTCCGACGCGGCGCGCAACGTCTCGGAGCTCGTGCTCGTGGACAACGACTTCGCCCATATGCCCGCCGTCGTGGCGCAGGGCCGCCTCTCCATCAACAACCTGCAGCGCTCCGCCTCGCTCTTCCTGGTGAAGACGGTCTTCTCCGCGCTGCTCGCGTTCGTTTGCGTGTTCTGGCCTCCCTACCCGTTCCTTCCCATCCAGATGACGCTCGTCTCCATGGCGCTCATCGGCGTGCCGTCCTTCGTGCTCGCGCTCGAGCCCAACTCCGAGCGTGTGAGGGGCGACTTTCTCGCCAACGTGCTCAAGCGGTCGCTTCCCGCCTCGCTCGGCATCGTCCT
The DNA here is from genome assembly GCA_902795635.1 of uncultured Coriobacteriaceae bacterium. GTDB lineage: Bacteria > Actinomycetota > Coriobacteriia > Coriobacteriales > Atopobiaceae > CADBMC01. The sequence continues at coordinate 14,215 of CADBMC010000152.1, forward strand.
GGGGCTCGTTGCCGTCATAGCAGTCTCGCGCGTGGCGGGCTGGTCCGATGACGTGACCTCCACCGTCTCGCTCGTCGTCGTCTCCGTCGTGGGGACGCTTCTCATATGGCGCATATCGCAGCCGCTGAACGTGCTGCGCGCGGCGCTCCTCGTCGTGGTGCTCGGCATGCTCGTGCTGGGCTTCACGACGTTCTCGCAGCTCTTCCTCATCGCCAGGCTGGACGTGGGGCAGTGTGCCTTCGCCGCTGCCGCCTCCGTGCTCGGCGGTCTCACGTTCGACAGGATCTACGCACGGCTCGCTAGCGAGGATATGGACGACGCGCGGGTGGTCGCGCTCGCGCATCTCATGGAAAGGGGATGGCATGGACGCTCGCGTTAGGGAGGCGGTCCTTGGGGCACGCCGGCTGAAGGAGCTTATCGGGACCTCGGTGGGGAAGGACGGTGCGACGCCGCTGTTCTGCGACGTCTCGCAGATCCCGGGCGTCTCCGAGCTCCCGCGCACGCTCGTGATGCTTCTCGAGGACGTGGTGAGGCGCGCGGAGACCGACGGGCAGGCCGTCGCCTATGCCGAGGCAGTGCTCACGGCAGGGGCGGCGGGCGAGCCTGGGCCCGAGGTCGAGTTCATGCCCTCGCGCGTGCTGTTCCAGGACTTCACCGGCGTTCCCGTGTTCGTGGACTTCGCCGCCATGCGCGACGAGGTGGCCCGAGCTGGCTCCGACCCCTCGCTCGTGAACCCCCACATCCCCTGCACGCTCGTCATCGACCACTCGGTCATAGCCGACAGCGCCGGCTCCCCCGACTCCCTCGAGACCAACCTGTGCCGCGAGGCCGAGCGCAACCGCGAGCGCTTCGCCTTCCTCAAGTGGTCGGGCATGAGCTTCGACAACGTCTCCATCGTCCCGCCCGGCGTCGGCATCTGCCACCAGCTCGACGTCGAGCGCATCAGCCCGGTCGTGGGCACCGACGCGCTCGCGCGCGAGAAGGCGCCCGTCGCCTGCTTCGACACGCTCGTGGGCACCGACTCGCACACGACGACCGTGAACGGCATCGGCGTGCTCGGCTGGGGCGTGGGCGGCATCGAGGCCGAGGCCGCGGCGCTGGGGCAGCCCATCTCCATGCTCGTGCCCTCCGTCGTTGAGCTGCGCCTCACGGGGGCGCCGAGGGACGACGTGCAGGGCATGGACATCGCGCTCACTGTGGCCCAGCTCCTGCGCGCGGCTGGCGTCGTGGGATGCTTCGTGGAGGCCACGGGCGAGGGCGTAGCGGCACTCACCCCTACGCAGCGCGCCTGCATCGCCAACATGACGCCCGAGTACGGCGCCACCTCCACCTTCTTCCCGGTGGACGACGCGCTTCTGGACTACCTGCACCTCACCGGCAGGAGCGAGGAGCAGGTGGGGCTCGTGCGCGCGTACTGGGAGCGCCAGGGGCTCCTCGGGCCCGACGCGGGAAGGCGCTACGCGCGCACCGTGGAGCTCGACCTGGCCACGGTGGAGCCGAGCCTCGCCGGCCCGGCGCGCCCGCATGACCGCGTTTCGGTCGCAGGGCTCAAGGGCCGCTTCGAGAGGGCGTCCGCGGAGCACGGCCACGAGCCGGGCAGCGCCCGGATCGGGCTGGAAGCGGGAGGGGAGCGCTTCGAGGCAGGCCACGGCACCATAGCCATCGCCGCCATCACAAGCTGCACCACCGCCACCGACCCGGCGATGATGGTTGAGGCGGGCCTCGTGGCGAGGCGCGCCGTGGAGCTCGGCATCCGCCCCAAGCCTTGGGTCAAGCGCATCCTCGCGCCGGGCAGCCACGCCGCCACGCGCCTTCTGGGCGACGCGGGCCTTCTCGCACCCCTCGGCCGGCTCGGCTTCTTCACCTGCGGCTACGGCTGCATGACCTGCATCGGCAACTCTGGTGACATCCTTCCCGCCCTGCGCGACCACGCGCAGGAGCTCGAGCTCACGAGCGTTCTCTCGGGCAACCGCAACTTCGAGGGAAGGATCTCGCCCTACGTGAGCCAGAACTACCTCTGCCGCCCGGCGCTCGTGGTGGCCTATGCGCTTGCGGGCACCATGGACGTGGACCTCGCGAGCGAGCCGGTGGCGCAGGCCGCCGACGGGTCTGCCGTCATGCTCTCCGACCTGCTGCCCGCGAAGTCCGAGATAGAGGCCGTCCTGGCAGGGCACCTCGTGCCCGACGTCTTCGAGCCCGACGCGAAGGCCGAGGACGGCGGCGCGGCATGGGGCGCCATCGGCGCCGAGCCCTCCGACACCTTCGCCTGGGACGAGGGCTCAACCTACGTGCGCAGGCCTCCCTACTTCGACGACGCGCATGCCCAGCAGGTCGTGCGCATCGAGGGCGCGCGCGTGCTCGCCTACCTCGGCGACTTCGTGACGACCGACCACATCTCGCCCGCAGGCTCGATCGCGCCCGACTCGCCTGCCGCCCGCCACCTCGAGTCCCACGGGGTGGAGCCCAAGGACTTCAACACCTACGGCTCGCGCCGCGGCAACCACGAGGTCATGATGCGCGGCACCTTCGCCAATGTGAAGCTCGAGAACCGCCTGGCCGAGGGAAGGCGCGGCGGCTGGACGCGCGACTTCCTCTCCGGCGAGGTGACGTCCATCTTCGACGCCGCCGAGGACTATCGTGCCCATGCGATTCCCACGGTCGTTCTGGCAGGAAAGCTCTACGGGTCGGGCTCCAGCCGTGACTGGGCCGGCAAGGGCCCTGCGCTGCTCGGCGTGCGAGCAGTCATAGCCGAGAGCTTCGAGCGAATCCACCGCTCGAACCTCGTGGGCATGGGCGTGCTCCCGCTCCAGCTCCCGGAGGGCGTCACGGCCGAGTCGCTCGGGTTGGACGGAACGGAGACGTTCGCCATCTCGCCGATAGACCTCACGGATGGGCTTCCCCACGAGCGGACCTGCGAGGTCGTGGCCAGCCGCGAGGGCGGCTATGAGGTGCGCTTCGAGTGCGTCGTCCGCGTGGACACGCCGAGCGAGGGACGCTACCTCGCGGCCGGGGGAATACTTCCCTATGTGGCGCAGGCGCTCGAGGGGAGGAACCGTTAGGGGATGGCCGAGACCTAGGTTCGCCCCAGGCGGTTGCGCTACATTATGTCCTTGCACAATCGCAGCGAAAACATGCCGGAGGTCGCCTTGATCTGCCCATCCTGTGGGACGCACATACCCGATGGTTCGGCCGTCTGCCCTGCCTGCCACGCCCGCCTCTCCGGGCGGGGGGTCCCCGCAAGTGACGCGCCGATCTATTGCGAGCGGTGCGGGGCGCTCGTATCCAAGGACGACGAGTGCTGCCCGAGCTGCGGCATGCCGCTTCCCAAGGCAAAGGAGCCTCCCAGGCCGACGGGGCGCGGCAAGGCCATCTCCGAGCGCCTTGCCGACCCCTCGGCCACAGGTCCGCAGCGTCGCCTGGAGGCAAGCGAGGAGGACGACTCCTCGCTCTCCGACACGCATGCCATGCCGCGCATAGAGAGCGCGATACCTCCCGACCCACATTCCGAGGAGGCGGCCGAGTCCACCGACCACACGGCCATGGGGACGCGCTCCATCGTGCTCGCCGCGCTCGCTGCCCTGGTCGTGGTGGGAGGCGTCGTCCTCGCGATCGTCCACCCGTGGGACCCGGACGCCTACTCGATCAAGGCCACCACGGCGGCAGACACCTCCATGGCCGGCTTCCCCGGCACCATCTCCGAGCTCTCCGGGCAGGACAAGGACGCGACCTCAGCCCCGTCCGTCTCGGCAGACGACGCCACCTACGAGCAGCTCCACGGCGACTGGGAGGACCTGGGCACGCTCGCGAGCAGGCTCGAGGCCGCCGAGGAGGGCTTCGAGGAGGCCGCCTTCTCCGACGACGAATCGACCCGCTCCGCCGCCGAGAAGGAGGCGCGCGACGTTGCCATCGAGATATCCAACACGATCGACGACATCGATTCGGCCGACGTCTCAACGGGCACCTACGAGGACTCCAAGGCGACGCTGACCAAGCTCGGCAACTGGCTGCGCAACCAGTCGGACAACCTCTCGTCTGCCTGGGACGCCGTCGACAAGGCGGTCTCTGCCGGCGACCTCGAGTCTTCGCGCTCGGACATAGTGGCGATCCTCAAGAGCCAGCAGGGCTCCGACGGCAAGAACACCTACGCGTCGATGTTCGAGGGCGCCTACGACGGCGCGGAGCCTGCCCGCTCCTGACGCGCGTCGTCTGCCGAATCTGTGAAAGACGGCGGGAGCTGGTAGAATTCTAGGGATTCTATGCGTTGGCCTGGCGGAAGGAGCGCACGTGGCGTTTTTCGGAAGGAACGGCCTCTACACGCCGTCCTACAAGGTGGCGGGCGACGAGGTGGCGGTCTTCGAGACGAGCAAGGGGACGATCCGGGTCCGGCTCGACGGCGAAGGCGCCCCCATTCACGTCGCCAACTTCTGCGAGCTCGCGGAGAAGGGCTTCTACGACGGCCTCCGCTTCCATCGCTATGTGCCCGGGTTCGTCATCCAGGGCGGCTGCCCCAACACGCGCGGCATGAGCGCAGAGCAGGTGGCGTCCGGCCAGCCCGGCCCCGAGGGCTTCCCCGGCACGGGCGGTCCCGGCTACTCCATCAGGCACGAGTACGACGTCAACCCGCGAAACAGCCATGAGGACGGGGCGCTGGCAATGGCTCGCTCGCAGAGCCCCGACTCGGCCGGGTCGCAGTTCTACTTCTGCCTGGGCCCCCAGCACGGGCTGGACGACGCCTACACCGTCTTCGGGTCTACCATAGAGGGGCTCGACGTCATCTCCCGCCTGCGCGCGGGCGACCTCATCGAGTCCGTCAAGATCGAACACGCAGCGGCCTAGGGCCGAGCGAGGCACGGAGGGGTTTTCGTGGACCAGCAGGCATACGAGGCAGGCAAGAAGGCATACCAAGAAGGCGACTGGGCGCAGGCGGCCGAGAGGCTCGCGGGAGCCTTGGGCCCCGGGGAGCACGACGGTGGAGCCGACCATCTCCTGGGCAACGCCCTCATGAAGCTCGGCATGTACAACGACGCCGCCCGCGCCTACGCGGACGCGCTCCAGGACGCCTCCTACGGCAAGGTGGGCGCCCTCTCGTGCAACCGTGCGAGGGCGCTCGTCGCCGCGGAGCGCTACGAGGAGGCCGCCGACGCGGCGAGGAAGGCCCTCGAGGACTCCTCCTACGCCACGCCGTACAAGGCGCAGATGGCCCTCGGCAACGCCCTCGTGAAGACGGGAGACGTCCGCGGCGCCGGCGTGGCCTATCGCAACGCCGCCATCGACGAGACGAACCCCGACCCAGCCAACGCGCTGACGCGCCTGGGCTCCTGCTTCATGCAGCTCAGCCGCCCGGTCGACGCCGTCGAGGCATACCGCACCGCCCTGGACTTCTCGACGCCCGCCGAGAGCCAGGACGCCATCTACGCCAAGCTCGGCAGCGCCTACGTGGCAGCCAACCGCATGAGCGAGGCCGTTGACGCCTTCACGCAGGCGACCTCCGGCTCCTACCAGCTCACGCCCACCGAGCGCGCGAACTACGAGGCGGCGCAGAAGGCCGCGGCGGCCATAGCCAGCCGCGGGCCGTCGGAGACCGACGCCTTCCTGCAGAGCGCCGGCTACGGGCTCAACGCCTCCGGCTCCTACGACCCGCTCGACCCGCTGGGCAAGTCGGGCGAGCTCATGCCCAGCCCCGAGGACACGGGCTTCTTCACCATCTCCGAGCAGGACCTCATGAACGCGGACGACAAGGCGCGCGCCAAGAAGAAGCACCGCCACGGCGGGCTCAAGGCGTTCCTCGTCATCCTCATCATCCTGCTCGTGCTCGCCGCGGTCGGCGGCTTCGCGTACTACCGCGGCTACGGCTGGCCCACGCAGCAGAGCGTGACCGAGGGGCTGCTCGAGGCGGGCCCCGACGGGGACTACGGCAGCTACCTGTCCAGCTCCGTCTCCGCCGAGACGAGGAGCGAGATCCAGGCCCTGCTTCCCGAGGCGACCTCCGTGGAGATCCTGGGCTGCGACCAGTCGATGACCACCTCCACCGTGCTCGCCCGCGCCACGCTGACGGGCGGCGGCACGCAGGACTACGAGGTGCAGCTCGTCCGCGACGGGATCTCGTGGAAGGTCGTCTCCGTAAGCCTCTCGTATGCCTCGCAGTCCGACGGGACGTCGGCGTCGTCCAGCTCTTCGAGCACGTCAAGCACGTCTTCGAATGCTACGACGGACTCCTCGAGCTCCACGAGCGCTGACACCTCGTCGAACAGCGGGACCACGACCTCGGAGGGCACCGCGTCCTCCTCCACCAGCGCTTCCGAGTAGGAGTTTCATCGAATGTCGCTCATCGAGACATTGTTCGGCGAGTATGAAGGCGACCTGGCCATCGACCTGGGCACCGCCAACACGCTCGTCTCCGTGCGCGGCCAGGGCATCGTCCTGAACGAGCCCTCCGTCGTGGCCATCGACCAGTCGGAGAACCGCGTCCTTGCCGTCGGCGCATCGGCGAAGGCGATGGTCGGGCGCACGCCCGGCTCCATCGTCGCGGTGAGGCCGCTCAAGGACGGCGTCATCGCGGACTTCGACGTCACCGAGGTCATGCTGCGCTACTTCATCGAGAAGGCGCGCGAGCGGCGCTATCCGTGGTCGCCGCGGCCGCGCGTCGTCGTGTGCGTCCCCTCCGGCGTCACCTCTGTCGAGAAGCGAGCCGTGTTCGAGGCCACCATCCAGGCCGGTGCGAGCCAGGCGTTCCTCATCGAGGAGCCCATGGCCGCGGCGATCGGCGCCGGGCTTCCCGTCGAGGACCCCACGGGCTCGATGGTCATCGACATCGGCGGCGGC
>CADBMC010000153.1 GCA_902795635.1 uncultured Coriobacteriaceae bacterium
AGGTGCGTCGCGGTGTGGTTGCGGCGGATGAGCTCGCGGCGCGCGGAGTCCACGCGCACGGCCACCTCGTCGCCCACCATGATGGTGCCGGCGCGAACCACGCACTCGTGCACGTAGAGGCCGCCGCCGTGGACCTTCGTGTCGCGCACCTCGGCCTCGGCTGACTCGGAGGCGATCAGGCCGGTGTCGCCCACCTGGCCGCCCATCTCGCCGTAGAGGGGGGTCCTGTCCAGCACGAGCTCCGCCTCGTCGCCCGTGCTCGCGGAGCCCACCTCCTTGCCGTCGCGCACGATGGCGAGCACGTGGGCGCCCTCGAGCTCCTCGTGGTCGTAGCCCGCGAACTCCGTGGGCTCGAGCCTGTCGGAGAGGGCGACCCACACGTCGTTGAACGAGTTCCAGGCCTCGCGGTTTGCCGTGGCACGGGCGCGGGCGCGCTGCTCCTCCATGAGCTCGTCGAACCCGTCCATGTCCACCCCATGGCCAGCGCCCTCGCAGATCTCGCGCGTGAGGTCGATGGGGAAGCCGTAGGTGTCGTGCAGCTCGAACGCGGTCTTGCCCGAGAGGGCCTCGCCCTCGCCGAGCGCCTCGAGCGCCTCGTCCAGGTAGCCGCGGCCGGTGCCGAGGGTGTCGGCGAAGCGCGCCTCCTCGGCAGTGACGATGTTGCGCACGAGCGCGCCGTTCTCGATGAGCTCGGGGTAGGTGTCGCCCATGCGCACGGTGACCTCGTCCACGTAGCGCACCAGGAACGGCCCCTCGATCCCCAGGATCTTGCCGTGGAAGACGGCACGGCGCAGCAGGCGGCGCAGCACGTAGCCGCGGCCCTCGTTGGAGGGAAGGACGCCGTCGGCGATGAGGAACGACACGGCGCGCGCGTGGTCGGCGACGATGCGCAGGCTCTTGTCGATAGCGGGATCCTCGCCATAGGCCTTGCCGGAGAGCCTCTCGCCCACCTCGATCAGGCCGCGGAGCAGGTCGCCCTCGTAGTTGGAGCCCTGGTGCTGCATGATCGCGGCCATGCGCTCGAGGCCCATGCCGGTGTCGATGTTGCGGTGCGGGAGGTCGGGCATCGAGCCGTCCTCCTGGCGGTCGTACTGGGTGAACACGAGGTTCCAGAACTCCAGGTAGCGGTCGCCGTCGTCGCCCGGCTTCTCGCCCTCGAACTCGGGGCCCTGGTCGAAGTAGACCTCCGAGCACGGCCCGCACGGGCCGGTGGGGCCGGCCGCCCAGAAGTTGTCCTCCTCGCCTAGGCGCGAGATGTGGTCCAGGGGCACGCCCTGCGCATGCCAGAGCTCGATGGCCTCGTCGTCGTTCTCGAAGACGGTCATGTAGAGGCGCTCGGGCGGAAGCCCCAGGTGCTCGGGCGAGGTGCAGAACTCCCATGCCCATGCGATCGCGTCGGCCTTGGAGTAGCCGCCGAAGCTGAAGTTGCCGAGCATCTCGAAGAACGACAGATGGCGCGAGTCGCCGATGTTGTCGATGTCGTTCGTGCGCAGGCACTTCTGGCAGGAGCACGCGCCGATCTCGGACATGGTCTTGGTGCCCTGGTAGTACTCCTTGAACTGGTTCATGCCCGCGTTCGCGAGCAGCAGGGACGGGTCATCGGGTATGAGCGAGGAGGAGGGGTAGAGCTTGCAGCCCTTGCCCTCGAAGAAGGACAGGAAGTCCTCGCGGATCTCGGCGGTCGTCATCGTCTTGTAGTCGGACGTCATCGATGCTCCTCAGCGTGCGGTGTCTTGCGGTGCGTTGCTTAACTCATATGCGATTAAGAGAGTAGCGGAGATTCGGCGCTATGCGCCCGAAGAGTCGTCGTCCCCGGGATCGCCACCCGAGTCGTCGCCTTGGGATGAGTCGCCTTGCGAGCCGTCGCCGGCCCTCTGCGCGGGGGCGGCCTCGCGCGCCTTGCGCAGAAGGCGCAGCGTCACGGCGTCGCGCATGCCCTCGGGCCGCTTGGCGGGCGCCGCCTCAGGCTGCGCGCTCACCGGCACGAGGCGAGAATGGGCGAAGAAGTCCTCGTCGTCGAGGGCGTCGAGCGAGGGCACCGGCTCGCCGGCGTCGTCGGCGAAGGGCGTGCTCTTGAAGAGCGCGCCGTCGTAGGCCACGAGCTGCCTGCCCGTGCGGAGCTCGAAGTAGTAGATGTAGCCGCCCTTGATGGCCGCGGAGAGCGGCACGGCCACGATCATGCCCACGATGCCGCCCAAGCTCGCCCCCACCGTTATGGCCACGAGCGAGAGGATGGGGTGCACCTGCACGGCGGACTGCATGACGACAGGGCCAATCAGGTTGTCGGTGACGTTCATGGCGACGACCGCCACGATGAGCGTCCATATGGCCACGGCGGGGCTTGCGAAGAGCCCGAGCAGCACGGCCAAGGCGGCGGCCACCCACGGGCCCACCACCGGGATGACGTGCAGCACGCCCATGGTGATGCCCATGAGGCCCGCGTAGGGGTGCCCCACCA
>CADBMC010000154.1 GCA_902795635.1 uncultured Coriobacteriaceae bacterium
AGGGCATCACGTTCGGCGACCTCAAGGGCACGCTCGACGCCTTCTGCCGCGAGATCTTCGGCAAGGACCGTGCCACGCGCTATCGTCCGCACTTCTTCCCGTTCACCGAGCCCAGCTGCGAGGTGGATGTGAGCTGCGGCGTGTGCGGCGGCAAGGGCTGCAGGTTCTGCAAGGGCACCGGCTGGCTGGAGATCCTGGGCTGCGGCATGGTCGACCCGAACGTGCTCGACTTCTGCGGCATCGACCACGAGAAGTACACCGGGTTCGCCTTCGGCATCGGCGTGGAGCGCGTGGCGGCGCTGCGCTACGACCTGCCCGACCTGCGCATGCTCGTCACCGGCGACACGCGCTTCCTGAGGCAGTTCTAGCCCCGGCGGCGAAGCCGCCCGGCACCCTTCGCGACCCATCGCATCCGAAAGAGAGGCATACGAACGATGCGCATCTCATATGAATGGCTCTCCACCATGGTGGACCTTCCCGACGACCCCGCCGACCTCGAGCGCGAGCTCATCCGCACCGGCACCGAGGTCGAGGCCGTCGAGCGCTCCGGCTCCGAGTTCGACAACATCGTCACCGGGCAGATCCTGGAGAAGGCCGCCCATCCCAACTCCGACCACCTGTGGGTGTGCAAGGTGGACGTGGGCGAGCGCAACCTCGGCGCGGACGGCAAGCCCGAGCCGCTGCAGATCGTGTGCGGCGCGCAGAACTTCGAGGCCGGCGACCACATCGTGGTGAGCCTCGTGGGCGCCACGCTGCCTGGCGGCCAGAAGATCAAGAAGTCGAAGCTGCGCGGCGTGGAGTCGTGCGGCATGAACTGCTCGGAACGCGAGCTCGGCATCGGCACCGACCACGACGGCATCATGATCCTGCCGCCCGACGCTCCGGTGGGCATGCCCTTTGCAGAGTGGCAGGGCATCGCTGACACGGTGCTCGACTGCGAGATCACCCCGAACCGCCCGGACTGCCTCTCCATGGAGGGCTTCGCGTGCGAGGTGGGTGCCATCTACGACGAGGACGTCCGTCCCGAGACGCATGAGGTCGCCCGCGAGCAGGGCCCCGACGCCTCCGAGCTCGTGGACGTGTCCATCGCGGACCACGAGATCTGCCAGCGCTACGTGGCCCGCGTGGTGCGCAACGTGAAGATCGGCCCGAGCCCCGAGTGGCTGGCCAAGCGCGTGCGCGCCGCCGGCGCCCGTCCCATATCCAACGTCGTGGACGTGACGAACTACGTCATGTTCCTCACCGGCCAGCCGCTGCACGCCTTCGATTTGGGCAAGCTCTCCGAGCGCGACGGCAAGCGCCACATCGTGGTCCGCGCCGCGCGCGATGGCGAGCGCATCACCACGCTTGACGGCCAGGAGCGCGTCTGCACGGCCGACATGGGCCTCATCACCGACGACGGCGAGACCCCGGTGGCGCTCGCGGGCGTCATGGGCGGGCTGGACTCCGAGATCGACGACGGCACGGTGGACGTGCTGCTGGAGAGCGCTCGCTTCGACTCCGGCCACATCTCGCGCACGAGCCGCGGGCTCGACCTCATGAGCGAGGCCTCCATCCGCTTCGAGCGCGGCGTCGACGTGACCGCCTGCGACTCGGTGGCTGACATCGCGGCCGCCCTCTTCGAGGAGTGCTGCGGCGCCGAGGTGTGCCCGGGCAGGGTGGACGTGTACCCCGAGGCGCCCGAGCCCGTGCGGATCCGTCTGCGCCCGGAGCGCGTGCGCAAGCTCTGCGGCGCGCCGATCGAGGACGCCGAGATGGTGCGCTTCCTCACGCGCCTCGGCTGCACGATGGAGGAGACCGGCGACGAGGACTCCTCCTGGGTCGTGACCGCCCCGACGGGCAGGCCCGACCTCCTGCGCGAGGCCGACCTCATCGAGGAGGTGCTGCGCCTCTGGGGCATGGGCCAGGTGGAGGCCACGCTTCCCGCCGCGCGCAACCACGCGGGCGGGCTCACGCTCGACCAGACGCGCATGCGCAAGATGGGCCAGGTGCTGCGCTCCTGCGGCATGTGCGAGGCCGACACGTACTGCTTCGCCGACCCGCGCGACCTAGGGCTCCTCGGCATGGGGGAGAAGGGCCGCGGCGTCCCGGTGAGGATCATCAACCCGCTCGTGGACGACCAGACGGAGATGCGCCGCACCGTCATCTGCGGGCTTCTGCGCTCCGTCGCATACAACCTCGACCACGGCGTGGGCGACGTCGCGCTCTACGAGATCGGCCGCGTCTTCTTCGGACGCGCGCACGCGAGCCAGCCCGACGAGCCTGTGATGGTGGCGGGCGTGATGTGCGGCAACCGCGAGCCGGGCAGCTGGGACGTGCCCGCGCGCGCCTGCGACTTCTTCGACGCCAAGTTCGTGGTGGAGGAGCTCTGCCGCGCGCTGCGCGTGGAGAAGGTTCACTTCAAGCCCTGCGACCCGGAGGAGTACGGGTGGCTGCAGCCGGGCCGTGCGGCCGAGGTGTTCGCCGGCTCCGAGCTCCTGGGCTGGGTGGGCAACATCCATCCCGAGTCGCTCGGGCGCTTTGGGATCGGCTGTGACGTCGTGGCCTTCGAGCTCTCGGCGGCAGGCCTCCTGCGCCTCGCGCATCGCGAGCTTCCCTACGTGGAGGTGCCGACGCTTCCCGGCGTGGACGTGGACCTCGCCATCGTGGTGGACGAGGACGTGACCTGCGAGACGCTCATGCAGCGCATCACGAGCGCCGGCGGCAAGCTCCTGGAGTCCGCGCGCCTGTTCGACGTCTATCGCGACCCGGTGCGCGTGGGCGTGGGCAAGAAGTCGATGGCCTTCTCGCTCACCTTCCGCTCGGCCGACCATACGCTCACCTCGCAGGAGGTAGACAAGGCCTACCAGAAGCTCGTCCGCAAGGTGTGCGCCGCGACCGGCGGCGAGGTCCGCGGCTAGGCCTGCGAGGGAGCAAGGGGAATGCCAAGCTGGAACATCCATAGCGCGCACGTGGAGCGCCTCCTCGCCGAGGAGGACCCCTGGCGGCTGGGCATCGATGACGACAACTGCTTCCAGTTCGGCAACTACGTGCCCGACGTCTATGTGGGCTACATGGTCAAGCCGACGACGCACCTCATCGACTACAAGGTGACGCACGTCTCCTCGAAGGCCCCCATACCCATACCTCGCTACAACGAGTTCTGGGAGCGCTTCGTGGCGCACGGCGGCGCCTCCGACCTCACGCTTGGAGCCTTCGCGCACCTGGTGTGCGACGCCCTCTACAACCAGGCGACCCGCTCCTACCTCGCAGAGCACGGCCTCGAGCCGGGCCCCGAGGCGCGCGTGGGCAAGCAGCGCGACTTCGCCCTGTTCGGCAACACGATCCCGCTCTCGCGCCACGTGGAGGTGACCGACGCGCTCCTGGAGCAGTGCGAGGAGTTCCCGCACTACCCGGTGCTCGAGCCCGACGTGCGCGAGGCGGTGCGCGTGGCCAACGGCATCGTGGACGCGAACGGGGCGCGCCGCGACACGTTGGAGCCGGAGTACGAGCTGCTCACCGAGGACTTCTTCCTGGAGACCTTCGAGACGGTGAACGAGCGGCTGCTCGCCCGGCTGCGCGCCTACGGGCGCAGGAAGCGGGCGGGGGAGCGCCCGTAGGGCACGTCGCGACGACGCTGGGCGCCGAGCATGAGGCCATGGCCGCGGACCTCCACGACGTGCGGCAGCGCCTCGAGCGCGGCACGCAGGTGCGCCCCCACCGAGATGACATGCTCGCCGATGCCCTCGGAGACGAGCGCCTCCACCGTGGCGCGGGCGCAGGCGGCCGCCAGCGGGTTGCCGCCGAAGGTCGAGCCGTGGTCGCCGGGACGCATGAGGTCGGCGACCTCGGCCTTGGCCGCGACGGCCCCCATGGGGAAGCCGTCGGCGATGCCCTTCGCCATGCTCACGATGTCGGTCTCGATGCCCGCGAGCTGGAAGCAGAACGGGGCTCCGTTGCGGAAGAAGCCCGTCTGCACCTCGTCTACGATGAGCAGCATCCCGCGCTCGTGGACGGCCGCCTCGACGGCCTTGAGGTAGGCGCTCGTGGCGGGCCACACGCCGCCCTCGCCCTGGACGCACTCGAGCATCACCGCGCACGGGCGATCCTGCCCCTCCGAGGCTCGTCTCGCCCCAGCGACGGGCCACCTTGATGGTTCCCTCGTTGGCCTCGGCGCCCGAGTTGGCGAAGAAGGTCTTCCAGGTGGCGCCGTGGCTGCCGGTGATGTGCCCGTTCTCGTCGCACGTCGTGTCCAGGAGGCCCGAGAGCGCCTTCTCCTGCTCGAATGCCTCATGCGTTGTCTCGCTCATGGCTTCCTCCTTCGTATGCCGCTGCGTCCCGGCCTCGCCGGTCGCGACGTGGGATGTCAGCCTTGCGTGAACAGGGTGCCGATGCCGGCGTCGGTGAACATCTCGATGAGCAGCGAGTGCGGCACGGTCCCGTTCAGGATCACGACCTCGCGCACACCGCGGTCCATCGCCTCGCAGATGGAGCGAACCTTCGGGAGCATCCCCCCGGCCACGCCGCCTGCGGCCAGAAGGTCGCGCGCCTCGGCCTTGCTGAGGTGTGAGAGCGTGCTGCGCCCGCCCTCGGTCTCCTCGTAGAGGCCGTCCACGTCGGTGAGGCACACGAGCTTGTCGGCGCCGAGGGCCTCCGCCACGGCCGAGGCCGCCTCGTCGGCGTTGACGTTGTAGAAGCCGTCCTTGCCGGTGCCGACGCTCGCGATCACGGGGATGAAGCCCTCGTCGAGCACCGCCTCGACGAGCCCCAGGCTCACCTCGGACACGTGCCCCACGCGCCCGAGCTCGGCGGAGACGGCCCTGGCCTGCAAGGTCCCCCCGTCAGCGCCCGAGATGCCCGCCGCGTTGCGTCCGTACTCGTTGAGGGCCCAGGCCCAGCGTGTCGCGCTTACACCCCCGAGAGCTCGTAGGGGGCAAGCGTCCAGCCGCGGGCGGACGAGACGGGGATGTTCGAGCTCACGCGCAGCTCGGAGACGTCGTCGGGGAACCACCTCGTGGTGAGGGAGAACTCGCCGCCGTTCACGTAGGCTTCCACGAGCGAGGTGTCCACCACGACGCGCAGGCTCTCCACGCGGCCGGAGGAGAGCTGCGTCGCAGGCAGCCGCCTCACCGTGCGATAGCGCCCCGCGGGGCTCGTGAACGCGAGCTCGAGCATGTCGGGCGTGACGAGGAACTCCAGGTCGGCGTCGAGGAGGAGTCGGCCCGCGCCTTGGATGCCCAGGAGCTCGATGTCGGCCGCGCAGCCGGCGAACGCGGCTCCCACGGCGCCTGTGAGGTCGAACTCGTCGCAGGTCGTGCCGCCCACGTGGCCCGAGGTGCCACGCGCACCCTCGGCCGTGAGGGGAACCTCCTCGAGGCGAAGAGCGTCGCATTCCTCCACCGGCAGCTGGCAGAGCCTTCCCGCCTCGTTCACGGAGAGCTCGCGCGGCCAGGTGAGCGTGTGGATCCACTCACGCGTGGGAACGTCGTACTGCTTCTCCGGGTCGGGCTGGCCCACCCAGCCGAACATGATGGTGCGGCCGTGCTCGTCCTCGAAGGCCTGCTGCGCGTAGAAGTCGAAGCCGAAGTCGAGCTCACGGAAGCTCCCTGCGTCGAGTGCCTCCTGCGGCCCTGCGGCCTGCATGGGGTCGCCGCCTGCGCGCATGAGGTCGATGAGCCTGCCCTCGATGGGGAAGCAGCCGGCATTGTGCAGGCACTGCATCGCGAAGGGCCGCTTGGGCACGCCCTGCGGGCAGAGCAGCAGGAACTCATGGCCATCCACGCGGGCTATGTTGGGGCACTCCCACATGTAGCCGAAGCGCGGGCCGCGCACCGTGAGCGAGCCCTCTGCCTGCCAGGCCACCCCGTCGTCGGAGCCGTAGAGCAACACGCAGCCGCGGTCCTCGAGGGTGCGGGCGCCGAGCAGCATCCAGAGCCTGCCGTCCTGCCGCCATACCTTCGGGTCGCGCACGTGGCAGGAGCACCAGGCGGGATAGTCGGCGTTGGCGAGCAGCACCTTGCGCTTGCCGGAGAAGTCGGCGCCGCCGGGCGCCACGAGCAGGATCTCGTTCGCCTCACGCCCGTCGTGCACGTAGTCGTGGTCTCCGGGGTGCTTCACGTTGCCCGTGTAGTAGCACCACAGGTCGCCGCCGTCCACGATGGCGGAGCCGGAATACGCCCCGTTCGCCTCCTGCGCGAGCTCAGGCGCGATGTCCTCGCCGTGGAACTCCCAGCTGCGGAAGTCGGGCGTGGTCCAATGGCCCCAGCCGATGGTGCGGGCAGGCCAATAGGGCGTGTACTGGTGGAACACGTGGTAGGTGCCGTCAAGCTGGCTGAGGCCGTTCGGGTCGCCGATCCGGCCCGTGGGCGTCTGCAGGTGGCAGCGGAGCCGCCAGTTGTGCGCCGGCTCGGGGTCGAAGGCCATCCGCATGCTAGCTCACCTCGATGAGCGGGTCGCCCGGCTGCACCTCGCGGCCCACGTGCCCCTCGACCTTCTCGTAGTCGTCGGTGTTGGTTACGGCCACGATGGTCACGGTGGGCTTGCCGGCGGCCACGATCGCGGCGAGGTCGGCGTCCATGAGCAGGTCGCCCTTGTGGACCGCGTCCATGGCCGCGACGTGCGCGACGAAGGGCGTGCCGCCCAGCTCCACGGTGTCGATGCCTATGTGGATGAGGACCTCGATGCCCTCGTCGGTGATGAGGCCGATCATGTGCTTCGTCTCGGCGACGACGGTCACCTGGCCGTCGACGGGCGAGACCACCTTGCCGGAGGCGGGGATGATGCCCACGCCCTGCCCCATGGTGCCGGAGGCGAAGACGGGGTCGGGGACCTGCGAGAGCGGGATCGAGGTGCCCTGCATCGGCGAGAAGACGGTGCCCTCGGTTCCCGTCTCGGGGTGGACGGGCTCGGCGGCGGGCGCAGGGACGACAGGGACGGCCGTGGCGGCAGGCGCCGCGGCCTCGAGCTCGGGCTCGGCAGCCTCGTCCTCGGCCGTCTCGCGATAGGTGGCCATGGTGAGGCCGAAGGCGACGCCGAAGGCCACGGCGAACATGACGATGTACTGCAGCGGCTGCGTGATGCACAGCAGGATGCCGAAGATGCCGGTGACGCCGGTGCCGGAGGCCGCCAGGCTCGTGACGTAGCACACGAACGCGCCGCAGGCGGAGCCGATCATGCCGCACACGAAGGGCTTCATCTTGGGCAGGTTCACGCCGAAGATGGCGGGCTCGGTGATGCCGAGCAAACACGAGATGCCCGAGGGCACGGCCATGGACTTGGTCCTCTCGGAGCGCGTCTTGGCGGCGATTGCCAGGCAGGCGCCTCCCTGGGCGATGTTGGCCGCGGAGGCGATGGGCATCCAGTAGGTGACGCCGTACTGGGAGAGCATGGTGACATCGATCGTGGTGTACATCTGATGCAGGCCGGTGACGACGGAGGGCGAGTAGATGAGGCCGATGGCTATGTAGCCCAGGCCGAGCGGCACCGAGAGCAGGAACTGCAGCAGGTAGAGGATCTCGTTCTCGAGCCACACGAAGATGGGCCCGATGAACAGGATCGTTATGTAGGCAGCCGCGGAGACGGACACGAGCGGGGTCACGAACAGGTCGAACATGTCGGGTACGACCTTGTGCAGGCGCTTCTCGAAGAAGCACATG
>CADBMC010000155.1 GCA_902795635.1 uncultured Coriobacteriaceae bacterium
TAGTCCGTGGGAGAGCAGGACGCCGCTGACCAACGAAGGGCATTTCGCGTCACGGGAGGGCCCCGCCGATCCGGCGGGGCCCTCCTCATGTGTATCTGACAGAGTTCTTTAGGTGACCCTATAGGCCTTATTTCGGAAATCCTATTCCGTCGGGTAAGGCTTCGTCTTCTCCATGATCCAATTCGGGTGTCCCGGTGCGTGGAAGCCCAGCTTCTCGTAGAACGTCTGCGCATCTACGGTCATAAGAAGCCAACGATGCTGCTCTGCGCAATCGGGGCAGTTCATGATCTCGCCGATCATCCATTGGCCGATGCCCATGCCTCTCAGCGAGTCATCCACGACCACATCCTCGATGTAGGCGCACGTAGCGAAATCGGTCACGACCCTTGCGCAACCGACAAGCACGCCATCGCGAAGCAGGACGAAGGAATAGGAGTTCTCGAACGCCTTCTTCGTGGTCCTGCGGACTCTTGAAGGGCCCCAGTACTGCTTGCCAATCAGGTCGCATACTGCCTCGAGGTCGATCTTGTCGGGATCGTTGGTGAGCAGCACCCCATCGCGCTCTGCTTCGTATATGGACATACAGATGCCTTTCTTCGCGGCTGACACTGCGGTTCCATATTGTAATGGCTTGTCATATGACTCTGTCCAAGACAACGACGACTTCGGCATTCGGCGCTTCGAGATGACACGACTGCCAATGCTGATAATTTATAGCTTATTGAATATTCTATATTCGAATATTTTGTTGGATTCGGCATATCTCATACACGCATCTAACAAATTGAATGCGCATTCACCCGGTAAATAGGCGTGCAAGACGTTCCAAGATGCTACCTTCTGGATTTAGGGGACTAGTAATCCTAAAGGATGACTAGTTATGGCTTATACATTCCAGGGGATGGTATCTATGCAGGGGGATAGCTATGCCGCGTCGTTCGATGAGGTCCTGAATGGTCGCTGCGTTGAAAGGCCATTGGCTCACACGATGGTCAAGCGGCTGCTTGATGAGCATGGGGTGTGCGTCATTTGCGCTGGGCCTGGGATGGGAAAGACACATCTGCTCGTCAGCTGCCTGCAAGCCCATTCCGATGCTGGCAATCCTGTCACTTACGTCACGCTTGAGGGCACAGGCCCCTTCGAGGCGATTCGTCGTCTTGGCGGCGTCGTGAGAAGGCTGAGGCGAGACCGCCTCGAGAACGAGCTTCTTGGCGTCGACGGCGTCCCTGCCATGGACGAGGGCGCGGCCGCGGAGTTCTCGCAGCTTGTCGCAAGCGCAAAGCTCGCTGGTGCCAAGGTCATCGTCACCATGCGGCCCGACGCCGAGCAGTGTGCGCAGGCTCTTGCCGTCCCATGCGTCAGATCGGTTGCGCTCGGCATCCCCGGGGAAGACGCGACAAGCACCGAAGACGATGTCAGCCCCTTGCCATACTCGATGACGCATGGCATTCCCGCGCTCGTCATGGCTGGCGGGACCAGCGCGGAGAAGCGTGAGTCTTGGACCGCAGGGATGGGCGAGTATCTAGCGTCCTTGTCTGACCTTGGCACGAAGGTCCTGGAGGAGGACCTGATGGACGAGGAGCGCAGCCAGCGAGGGGCTATGCTCCTTCTGGGCTTCGGCACTTTGGAGGACGTCGGAAGGGCGACGAGCCCGGTCGATCCAGACGTCGCCCGGTCCCTGCAGGCAGATGAGCTGCTCTTCGGAGTTGATTCGGCGTGCAGGACGTTCGATGTTGCCGGCTTGGACATCGACGACATCGCCTCGAGGGAAGATGGCCTGCTTGGGAAGGTGGCACGGACCATGCCCAAGGTCGCCTTCCGTTGTGCGGAGATCTTGGCGAGCAACGGCCGCTTCATGCGCGCAGGCCTTCTGGCTAGCTGCCTTCCCGATGGCGGGGATGCAAGCGCCCTGGCGCTCGAGTGGCCTTTGGAGCTCATGGATGCGGGCTACATCGACTTGGTCCTGCAGGCGGCGAGGTCCTGGAAAGGAGATGCCGAGGCCCAAGGCTCGTTCATGCCTATCATGGCCAGGCGCGCGTTGTCTTGCATGGGGAGAGGCGCTTGGGAGGGGGACGAGCTGGAGCTCCCGCTTGCAGCCGATGCCCGTGAGGGGGTGGTACGGGACCAAGGGACGCTGCTCGACGCCGCGGTGGGGCTCCTCTCCGGCAGGCGACCGCCGGAGGACCTGACCGTCGCCAGCAGGAAGGACCCTCTCGCCCGCAGGCTTGCGGCGCACCTGCATGCCGTGGAGCTCATCTTCGACGGCAGATTCTGTGATGCGTTCCGGTTCCTTCTCCTGAGCGGAAACCCTCGAGACGGGGCCACCATCTCGTCGGCCCTTCTCGCGGAAGACTTCGAGGTCGCAAGGGCCTTCGTGGGAGACGTGCCCAATGCGATGGATGACGAAGCGGCGCGTAGGGCGGCGTCATTGGTGTCAGACGCAGGCCTTGCGACCTGGTCGGCATACCATGCGACGATCTCCTCGTGCCTGCCGCTGCTGGTGGGGCACGAGGGCGAGCCCATGAGGGCGGAAAGGACCATGTCGCGCGCTGCGAAGCGCGGCGACCTCGTCGTCTCCTGCATCACCTACCTCGCCACGTCCATCCTTGACCTTGCGAATGGGTCTGCCGCCAGGGCCCATGTGCGAGCATCGCGAGCCGTAGAGCTGGCCGGCAGATTCGACGCCCCGGCGCTCAGGGCCGCATCCGACCTGGTCCTCGCCCTTGCCGATGGACGTGCCGGCGACCTGCAGGGGCTTCGTGCGCTTGCGTGCCCGAGGCCCAAGGGGCCGCTGCCGTCGGGAGACGGGATGAAGGGGAACCGCTTCGAGGGCTTCGCGCGAATGCTTGCCGGCCTTGCCGCAGAAGCGCTCATGGGGAAGGACAAGGAGCTTGTCGCGGCGACGGGCGCCTTGGTTTCCGACGATCTTCCTGCAGACGGATTGGCGCTGCTCGAGATGACGATCTGCTCGCTCGGCGATGCGGGAGCCTCGCTGCGAGCCTTCGTCCCCGAGGAATGGCGCGCGAGGCTCGCTTCGTACGAGAAGTCGATTCTCCAGAAGGGCAGCGGAGCCTTCACTGCGTCGGAGTTCACGGGCGGCGATGCCCCTGCTGACCCGGAAGTCCTGCGCGTCAATCTGCTCGGGGGATTCCAGGTGATGCTAGGAGGCGTTCCCATCGACACGCGGAGCTTCAGGAGGAAGGCCTCGCGCTCGATCCTCATGTACCTTGCGGTCGCCAAGAGCCATACGGCGACACGCGCGGAGCTAATCGAGGCCATCTGGCCGGAGGGCGACTATCTCCGTGGGAGAGGGAGCCTCTATACGGCGCTGAGCACGCTGCGAGCGGCTCTGGGCGGCTCGGAAGACGGATCGACGTATGTCGTTGGCCATGGTGCCGAGCTCTCGCTCAACCCGGCGCGCGTCGTCTGCGACGTGGACGAGCTGGCGGCCGTCGCATCGGCGATGCTCGACCCTGAGCACGACGACGCCTGGCTCGTGCGCGCGGCGCGTCAGGTGGCCGCCGTCTACGCGGGAGACCTGGCGCTCCCGTCGTGCGACGACGCCGGACGATTCCAGAGGCGACGCGAGGAGCTACGGCGCCTCTACGTGGATGCGATGGTGGCCGGCTCGCGGGCGGCAAGGCGCCTGGGCGACATGCCCGAGGCGGTTCGCTTCGCGGAGCTCGCCTGCAAGAGGATGCCGGAGCGCGAGGACGCCGTGCTCGAACGGATGAGGGCCCTGGTGGAAGGCGGCCGCCAGGCAGAGGCGCGCGACGTCTACGAGCGTCATGCCATGCGTGCCATCGAGGAGGATGGCCTCCCTCCCTCTGCTGAGATGCGCCGGCTCATGGCGAGCATCATGCCGAAGACGGACGGTGGCTCGGACGCCACCGTGGACTCATATGACGAGGCCCCCGGCGCAAAGGCGCCGGAGGCCAAAGGAAAGGGGACAAAAGGGCAATCGGCCTCCAAAGGGTCTGCCTGAGCCCTGAGGCCAAGGCCATGTGCCCCGTGCGCGAGATGGGCGCGATTCCCTAGGAGTGCGCCCCTCCGGGAATCTCCCCTCCGCAGTGCGGGCAGCGGGTCGCTCCCTCCTTAACCTCCTCGAGGCAATGGGGGCAGACGACGGGTGCCGCCTTGGGCGCCTCGTGCGTCGTGAGGTCGTGGAGCGTGTTCATTCCCCTCACGAGGATGAAGACGATGAGGGCGGTGATGAAGAAGTTGATGATGGCGCTGATGAACGCCCCGAAGTCGATAGAGGTTCCGGGGACGACGAGGCCCGAGACCTCCGCGCCGCCGCCCGTGAGGAAGGTGATGAGCGGGTTGATGATGTCGTCTGTCAGCGAGGTCACGACGCTCGTGAAGGCGCCGCCGACGATGACGCCTACTGCCATGTCCATCACGTTGCCGCGAGCGATGAACTGCTTGAACTCGTCCATGAATCTGCTCATGGGCCATCCCCCTCCTGAAGCTTTTCTCCGATGGCAACACTCTAGCGGGAATGTGCCCCTTTCCGGCGCAGAAGCAGATGCTGTGCGTTGTCTTGGTTTGTGCCCCTCGCCTTGTGAGGCCTCGCGCGTACTGGGTAGAATTCTTCCTTGACGGCTCGCCGGTCGAAAGGACGCGGCGGCATCGTGCCAGCAATCCCATGAGGGGCGGTCATGCCAAACTTCCTCGCGAAGATTCTCTCTGCAGGCTCGGACAAGGAGCTGAAGGAATTCCGGAAAATCGTCGACCAGGTCAACGACCTTGGCCCGACCTACGCGGACATGGACGACGAGGAGCTGCGCGCATGCACCCCTCGCTTCCGTGAGCGCCATGAGGCGGGAGAGCCGCTCGACGACATGCTCCCCGAGGCGTTCGCTGCCGTGAGGGAGGCGTCAGGCCGCACGCTGGGGATGCGCCATTTCGACGTCCAGCTGATAGGCGGCATCGCCCTCCATCGCGGCATGATCGCCGAGATGAAGACCGGCGAGGGCAAGACCCTCGTGTCCACGCTCGCCGGATACCTCAACGCCATCGCGGGCAAGGGCGTCCACATCGTCACCGTGAATGACTACCTCGCCAAGCGCGACTCCGAGTGGATGGGGCAGATCTATCGCTTCATGGGCATGGACGTGGGCCTCATCCAGAACGGGATGGAGCTCGCCGCGAAGCGCCCCGCCTACGCCGCCGACATCACCTATGGCACGAACTCCGAGTTCGGCTTCGACTACCTGCGCGACAACATGGTCATGCGCGCCGACATGCGCGTGCAGCGCGGGCATGCCTACGCCATCGTCGACGAGGTGGACTCAATCCTCATCGACGAGGCCCGAACACCGCTCATCATCTCGGGCGCCGGCACCAAGTCCGCCGGCACCTACAGGGACTTTGCGCGCGCGGTGCGCGGGCTCACCCCGGACGTCGACTTCGTGATGGACGAGGCCAAGCACACGATCGCGGCGACCGAGGTCGGCCTCTCGAAGGTGGAGATGCGACGGGGGTTGGACATCTACGGCGACATGAGCGGCCAGCTCGTGAACCACCTGCAGCAGGCCCTCAAGGCCGAGTACATGTTCCATCGAGACCAGCAGTACGTCGTCACGCACGGCGAGGTCAAGATCGTCGACGAGTTCACCGGCCGCATCATGGAGGGCAGGCGCTACTCCGAGGGCCTGCACCAGGCCATCGAGGCCAAGGA
>CADBMC010000156.1 GCA_902795635.1 uncultured Coriobacteriaceae bacterium
ATGCTGCCGCTTGCGAAACTCAAGTTCTGGCACGCGAAACTCGACTTTGGGCCCAAATTGCTAGCGAAACTCAACTTTGGGCACGCGTAACTCAAGTTTGCCTGCCCCCAAGTTCCAAAATTGAGTTAGGCAGATCCTGCCGCCCGAGTAACTCAAGTTCGGCCTCGAGTAACTCAAGTTTGGTTGCATTTCGTCCGCGAAACTCAACTTTGGGCACGCGAAACTCAACTTTGGCATACGGGGGACAAGCTCGCTTCCGGGCTGGCCTGCCAGAGGCTCACGATCGCGACGCCGCAGCCGCCTTCCCGGCAGCCCCGCCCGCTGCAGCCTTCGCACCGTCCTTCGCGCTGCCGTTCGTGCCGCCCCTCGCGCCATCCCCTGCGCCCTCGCCCCTCGCGCCGAGCACACGGTCGAGCAGGTTGCCGAAGAGGGCGGCGAGCACCTGCTGGAACAGGGTCCCTATGACCACCGGGAACATGACCTCGCTCGGGAAGTGGTCTGCCGCGATCACGGCGCCGGCGGCGATGTTCCTCATCCCCACCTGGTAGGTCATTGCCACCACCGTGGCGTCGTCCTGGCGCATCGCGCGGGCGACTATCATGCCGAGCAGGTAGCCGAACGCGGCGAAGACGCAGATGAACACCATCACGGCAACGAGGGTCGGCGTGAGGTTGCGCAGGTAGGGAGCGACCCTCGTGGAGTTGCCCAGGATGATGAGGACGAGCGCGATGGTCGCCGCCGGCGCGAGGACCGGCGACAGCGTGGACTTGCCCCAGCCATGCGAGGCGTGGTTGAAGGTCGTGCCCGCGAGCGCGGGGAGGGCGATCGTGAAGAGCATCTCGGCCATCATCGAGGCCACGTCGATCCTCACCGTCTGGCCGAGCAGGACCTGCAGGGTCGCCGGGATCGTGACGGGCGCCAGCACGGTCGAGATGAGCAGGGTGGCCAGCGCATACGAGGTGCTCCCGTCCCTCAGGCTTACCCACATGATGGAGACGACGGCCACCGGCACGCTGTACTCGATGACGATCCCGCACACGAGGCTCGCGTCGAACCCGAAGAAGGCCGTCCCCAGCAGATAGCCGCAGAAGGGGATGACGGCGATCGAGAGGCCAAGAGTGACGAGCATGGGGAGCGGGTGGCGGATCGCCTCGACGAGGTTGTGGAAGTCGTTGTCGAGCGCACCTCGGAAGGTCATGAACGCGAAGAACACCGGGACGAATGGCTTGAGCTGGCCGAACACCTCGGGGAAGATGACGGAGAGCAGCACGCACGCAGGCGAGACGAAGGCCATGTGCGAGCTCAAGAACTTGCCGATTCCCTTCCAGACCCTCACAGGCTTCCCTCCGTTCCAGCGGCAACGCGCATCATTGTAGGCACGGCCGCCGCGGGCACCGTATAAGGGGCTTCCATGTGGTCCCGTCATGAAACGTGGCGTCGCCCACGAAACGCGGCGTTCATGCGATGTCTGACGCTCGCGAGGCGCGGCCGTGCGCTCAGCGCTCATGGCGGCATGCCGCCGCGAGGAAGCCAACGCCGATCACGGCCACGGACGCGGATGCCGCCACGAGCACGGCCTGCACGCCGAACGCGTCCGCCAGAAACGGCGCGACGAGCATCGGGAGCACGCCCGCCGAGTTCAGCCCGATGCGCATGACGCTCGAGACGCGACCCACGTAGCCCAGCTCGCACCTCTCCTGCACGAGCATGTGCTGCACCGGCATCATCACCCCGAAGCCGATGCCGGCGAGGACCTGCCCCACGCAGGCGCACGCGAGGTTGCTCGTCCCCACGTAGACCACCGACCCCACCCCCGTGAGCAGAAGCATCGCCGAGAGCAGGCGCAAGCCCACATGGCGCTGGTCCACGCGCAGCAGCATGACCGACCCTGCCACCGAGCCCGCGCCCGAGATCATGACCAGGTAGCCCATCCACTCCGGCCCCACGCGCAGCACGTCGCGATAGAAGACGGACTCGAGCGAGTCGAAGGCTCCGTATGCGAAGAAGCCGAAGAACCCGATGGCGAAGATGGCGCGCAGGTCGGGGCTCGCGAAGGTGACGCGCAGGCCATCGGCGAAGTCGCGCCAGAAGCCGCCGCCCGAGCCTGCGTCTCCCCCGCCGTCTGGGCCATCCGAGCAAGCTGCGTCATCGGCGCCGGGGACGAAGCGCTCCCGCAGGCGCAGCGCCTCCGCGGTCGCCGCCACGAACAGGAGGAGCGAGAACACGTACACCGACCACGCGCTGACGGCGGAGGAAAGGATGCCGCCCATGACCGGCCCCACCATGATGGCCACGTGGATGGCCGTGTCGTTCAGGCCGTTCGCGTCCTTGAGGCGCGCCCTGCCCTGCACGAGGTAGGGCGGGAACGCCGAGAGCGTCGTCGAGGCGGCGCCCGAGAAGAGCCCATAGCAGCTGGCAAGCGCGACGAGGTTCCAATACGAGCGACCCACGAGGAAGGCGAGCGCCATGACGAGCGCGTCGGCGGCGCAGGCGCCTGCAAGCGTTCGCCGGGGCCCGAAGCGGTCGATGAGCACCCCCGAGATGGCGTTGCCCGCGACGAAGGTCCCGCTCAGCAGGGCGACGAGCACCGTCACCTGCCCGGCGCCCGCGCCCATCGCATAGGTGGCCGTGGAGATGAACCCGGTGAAGTAGGCCGCCTGGAAGGCGGTCATGTAGAGCAGGGTGGCGACGAAGAGCCTGCGCATGGCGGCGTCCGCCATGAGAGCGCGCCACGATGAAGCGCCGTCGTCGGCCGCCATGGTCTCGCATGCAGCCGCGCTTCGCTCCTCGCTCGCCATCCGTCCCCTCCCCCGAAGGCCCCGACACAGGTGCGCCATTCACAGGCCCACCATTCTATAGAACGCGAGAGGCATGTCCGCCCTGCGTTCGGCAAGGCACGCGCTCGGGGCGCGAGGCGGGAACGAGAGGCGGGATGCGAGGCGAAGACGCACGGCCGCAATATGCGATTCCCATGCGCCGATCCGGAGAAACGCGCGTTATGGCTTTTAATTCCTACTCAAATGGGGATAATTACGACGCAGCAGCATCTAGCGGAGACCGCGCCGCGGCGCCCAGGCGACGCGGCAGGAACGACGAAAGGGACGCGAGGAGCGCACATGCCAGACGAACTGTTGGCCATCCACGGCCTCAACGCGGGGACGGAAGAGAAGCCGATCCTGCACGACATAGACCTCACCCTCGGCACCGGCGAGACCCACGTGCTCATGGGCCCGAACGGCGCCGGCAAGTCCACGCTCGGGCGCGTCATCATGGGCGACCCTGCCTACCAGGTGAGCTCCGGCACCATCGCCTTCGACGGCCGCGACATCACCCAGGAGAGCTCCGACAAGCGCTCGCTCGCCGGCGTGTTCCTCTCCTACCAGGCGCCGGTGGAGATCCCCGGCGTGCCCCTCAACAGCTTCCTGCGCACCATCGTGCAGAAGCGTCCCGAGCTCAAGATGACGGGCCGCGAGTTCCGCCGTCGCCTGAAGGAGGTCGCCTCCCAGCTCGACTTCGACTCCTCCTACCTCTCCCGCGAGCTCAACGTGGGCTTCTCGGGCGGCGAGAAGAAGAAGGTCGAGATGATGCAGCTCCTGCTGCTCAAGCCGAAGCTGGCCATCCTCGACGAGACGGACTCCGGCCTCGACGTGGACGCGCTGTCCGTCGTGAGCCGCGGCATGGAGGCCTACCGCGCCGAGTGCGACGGCACGCTGCTCATCATCACGCACAACACGCGCATCCTCGAGCGCCTCGACGTCGACCGCTGCCACGTCATGGTGAAGGGCCATCTCGTCGCCGAAGGCGACTCCTCGCTCGTGGGCGAGATTGACCGCGAGGGCTTCGGGCGCTTCGAGACGGCCGAGGCCGAGCTCGCCGGCGAGGAGGCCTAGCCATGGCCGAGCAGGAGAAGGCCACGCGCGCGCAGGTCGCCGACGTGGACCGCAGCCTCTACGACTTCGTGAAGCCCGAGGTGGGCTACGAGCGCTTCGCCGACGGGCTGAACGAGGAGGTCGTGCGCGCAATCTCGGCCAAGAAGGACGAGCCGGACTGGATGCTCGACCTGCGCCTGCGCTCGCTCGACATCTACCACAAGATGGACATGGCACCCAACTGGGGCCCATCCATCGACGGGCTGGACATGGACAACATCTCCACCTACGTCTCGAGCGGCGCCGAGCAGGCGGCCAGCTGGGACGAGGTGCCCGAGGACATCAAGGACACCTTCGAGCGCCTGGGCATCCCGCAGGCCGAGCGCAGCTACCTGGCCGGCGTCGGCGCCCAGTACGACTCCGAGCTCGTCTACCACAACATGCAGGAAAGCGCCGCGCAGATGGGCGTCGTCTACTCCGGCATCGAGGAGGCCCTGCACGGCGAGTACGAGGGCCTCATCCACGACCACTTCATGCACCTCGTGCCGCCCACGGACCACAAGTTCGCGGCGTTGCACGGCGCGGTGTGGAGCGGCGGCAGCTTCGTGTACGTGCCCAAGGGCGTGAAGGTGGAGTTCCCGCTGCAGAGCTACTTCCGCCTCAACGCCAAGGGCGCGGGCCAGTTCGAGCACACGCTGATCATCGTGGAGGACGGGGCCGACCTGCACTTCATCGAGGGCTGCTCGGCGCCCAAGTACAACGTGGCCAACCTCCACGCCGGCTGCGTGGAGCTCTTCGTGGGCAAGGGCGCGCACCTGCGCTACTCCACGATCGAGAACTGGTCCAAGAACATGTACAACCTCAACACCAAGCGCGCGCGCGTGGAGGAGGACGGCCGGATGGAGTGGGTCTCCGGCAGCTTCGGCAGCCACGTATCCTACCTCTACCCCTCCACCCTGCTCGTGGGCGCGCGCTCGAGCTGCGAGTACACCGGCATCACCTTCGCCGGCGCCGGGCAGGACCTCGACACCGGCTGCAAGATGGTGCTCACCGCGCCTGACACGCGCATCTCGGTCTCGGCCAAGTCGCTCTCCAAAGGCGGCGGCAAGTCCACCTTCCGCAGCGAGGTGATCGTGGGCGAGAAGGCCGAGCGCGCAAAGGCCACCGTTAGCTGCGCTTCGCTCATGCTCGACGACCAGAGCCGCTCCGACACGATCCCCGCCATGGACGTGAGGTGCCCGAGCGCGAGCGTGGGCCACGAGGCCACCATCGGCCGCATCTCCGACGACACGATCGCCTACCTCATGAGCCGCGGCATGACCGAGGCGGAGGCTCGCACCGTCGTGGTGAACGGCTTCGCAAACCCCGTCTCCAAGGAGCTTCCCATGGAGTACGCCGTGGAGATGAACAACCTGATCAAGCTCGAGATGGAGGGGGCGATAGGCTAGATGGCCACCACCGATGCCACGACGGCCGGAAGCGTCGTCCTGAAGCACGCGAACCCTTCGTTCGCACAGACCTG
Source organism: uncultured Coriobacteriaceae bacterium (assembly GCA_902795635.1). Classification (GTDB taxonomy): domain Bacteria; phylum Actinomycetota; class Coriobacteriia; order Coriobacteriales; family Atopobiaceae; genus CADBMC01. The sequence continues at coordinate 5,392 of CADBMC010000156.1, forward strand.
GAACCGCCTCTCTATAAACGACGTCACGCTCGAGGTGCCCGCGCTCCCCGCGACGCCGGCCTCCGGCGCCCCCGCGCCCGAGCTCGCCGGCATCGAGATGGGCGGCGGCGAGGCCCTCACGGGCTGGCTGGACGCTGCCGCCGCGAGCCGCGAGCAGGTGCGCGTGCCCGCCGACGGCGAGACGCACGACGTCGTGATCGCAATCGACGGCGTGCATGCGGCAGACGTCGTGGCCGAGCCCGGCGCACGCGCGCGCGTCGTCGTGGTCGCAGGCCCGCAGCCGGCAGGCTCCACCGCGGGCTCCGCCCTGCGCATCCTTGCCGAGAAGGGCTCGCACGTGGAGCTCCTCGAGGTGGTCGCCGCAGGCGACGAGGCCGCCTTCGCCGAGAGCTGCGGCATCCGCGCTGCGGAAGACGCCACCGTCGAGGTGCGCCACTACCTGCTAGGCGCCGCCACGAGCGTCGTGGGCTTCGCCTGCGACCTTGCGGGCGCGCGCTCCTCGCTCTCGCTTTCCACCCGCTTCCTCACCGGCACGGGCGAGAAGACGGACATGAACTACCTCGCGCGCATGCGCGGCTGCGACACCCGCTGCCGCCTCACGTTCTCGGGCGTGCTGGAGGAGGGCGCGTCCAAGCGCCTGGCCGACACGATCGACCTCGTCCACGGCGGCAAGGGCGCCAAGGGGGCCGAGGACGAGACGGTGCTCGTGAACGGCGCGCGCATCCGCAACCTGTCGCTGCCGAGCGTGCTGTGCGACGAGGACGACGTGGAAGGCACGCACGGCGCCACCATAGGCTCCGTGTCCGGCGAGCAGCTCGCCTACCTCACCTGCCGCGGGCTCACCGACGAGGAGGCGCGCGAGCTGTTCGTGCGCTCGGCCTTCGACGACTGCCTGCTGCACGTGCCGGAGGCGCGCGAGCAAGTGCTCGGCGCCGCCCGCGCCGCCTTGGGCGACGAGGCGGCCGCGGAGCTTTCCGACGAGGCCGCCGACGAGACGGCATGGACGAGGGGAGAGGCGTGATGGCGACCATGGACATGACGGCCTTCGCCGACATCCAGAAGAACCCGGCCAAGGAGGACTTCCCGCTCCTCGTGGGCAACCCCGGGCTGGCCTTCCTCGACAGCGCCGCCACCGCGCAGCGCCCCGCCGTGGTGCTCGACGCGCAGCGCCGCTTCTACGAGACGATGAACGCCAACCCGCTGCGCGGCCTCTACCGGCTCTCCGTGGAGGCGACGCAGGCCATAGAGGACGCACGCGCCCACGTGGCCGCCCACATCGGCGGCGGGGCGGGCAGCCAGGTGGTGTTCACCCGCAACGCGAGCGAGTCGCTCAACATATGCGCGAAGGACTTCGGCGCCTCGGTGCTGCGTCCGGGCGACGAGGTGGTCATCTCCATCATGGAGCACCACTCGAACCTGATCCCCTGGCAGCAGGTGTGCCGTGCGACGGGCGCCAAGCTCGTCTACCTCAGGCCCGAGCCCGACGGCACCGTGACCGACGAGTCCATCGAGCGCGCCATTGGCCCGAAGACGAGGATCGTCTCGATGACGCAGGTCTCCAACGTGCTCGGCGTGGAGGTGCCCATAGCCAAGGTGGCCGCGCACGCCCATGCCGTGGGCGCCACGATGATCGTGGACGCCTGCCAGAGCGTGCCGCACATGCACGTGGACGCCAAGGCCATGGGCGCGGACCTCATGGCGTTCTCCGCCCACAAGATGGGCGGCCCCATGGGCATAGGCGTGCTCTGGGGCAAGCCCGAGATCCTCGATGCCATGCCGCCGTTCCTCACGGGCGGCGAGATGATCGACTCCGTGACCGAGACGGACGCCGTGTGGGCGCCCGTGCCGCAGAAGTTCGAGGCCGGCACGCAGGACGCGGCGGGCATCTACGCCTTCGACGCCGCGCTCGCCTACCTCGAGGGCATCGGCGTGGACGCCATAGAGGCCCGCGAGCGCGCGCTTGCGGCGCGCCTCTGCGAGCGGCTCGAGGCCATCCCCTACGTCACGGTGTACGGGCCGGCCGAGCCGGAGCGCCATGTGGGCTCGGTGGCCTTCAACGTGGACGGCATCCACCCGCACGACGTGGCCAGCCTGCTCGACATGCAGGACGTGGCCATCCGCGCCGGGCACCACTGCGCGCAGCCGCTGCTCACCTGGATGGGCGGAATCAACGCGACGTGCCGCGCTTCCGTCGCCTTCTACAACGACGCCTCCGACATCGACAAGCTCGTCGAGGGGCTCGAATTCGTCTGGAGGACCTTCCACCATGAGCGCTAGCGGACTGTACAACGAGGTCCTCATGGACCACGTCTCCAACCCCGACAACAACCACGAGATGCCGGACGCCACCTGCAGCCACGAGGGCATCAACCCCTCGTGCGGCGACGAGCTCACGCTCCATCTGCGCCTGGGCGACGACGGCAGGATCGCCGACGCGAGCTGGACGGGCACGGGGTGCGCCATATCGCAGGCATCGGCCGACATGGCAACCGACCTCATGGTGGGCAAGACGCCCGAGGAGGCCCGCGAGGCATGCGCGCTGTTCGAGCGCATGGTGCGCGGCGAGGAGCGCGACCCCGACGTGCTGGAGGAGGGCCTGGACGAGGCGAGCTGCCTGGAATCGATCAGCCGCATGCCCGCCCGCGTGAAGTGCGCGGAGCTCGCCTGGCGCACGCTGGACGAGATGCTCGCGAACGAGGCCGACGGCGGCTCGGGCGCATCCGCCACGGAGGCCTAGAGGAGGATGAGCGGGATGTTCACGACCAAGGGACGCTACGCGCTGCGCGTGATGGTGGACGTCGCCACCCATGACGGCTGGGTGCCGCTGGGAGACATCTCCGAGCGCCAGGGGATCTCGCGCAAGTACCTGGAGCAGGTCGTGTCCCTGCTCGTGAAGGCGGGCTACCTGAGGAGCCAGCGCGGAAAGGGCGGCGGCTACCAGCTCTCCCGCAAGCCGGAGGAGTACTCGGTGGGCGAGATCCTGCGTGCCGCCGAGGGCCCGCTGGCGCCCGTGGCCTGCCTGGACTGCTCGAACGGCGAGATCTGCTCGAGGGCCGAGACCTGCCCGACGCTTCCCTTCTGGCTGGACCTGGGCAGGGCCACGAGCTCCTATCTGGACTCCAAGACGCTCGCCGACGTGCTCGCCGGCGCCCCCGCGACAGGGCTCGGGAACGCTGCCGCCACCGCCGCGAACGCTGCCGCAGGCGCTTCCGCGGATGACGGCGCGCAGGCAGCCGGCAAGGCCGAGGCCCGACCCCTCGAGGAAGCATGACGGCCGAGGAGGCCTCGCTCGGCCAGCTCATACCCTGGCCCGACGACGAGCACTTCCCCGACATCGACGCCGCCGACGCGCTCGACCTGTACCTAGGCTGGCTCGAGGCCCAGGGCATCGAGCCGTGGGACCACCAGACCGAGGCCCTGCTGGACGTTGCCGCGGGCGACCATGTGATACTCGGCACGCCCACGGGCTCGGGCAAGTCGCTCGTCGCCGAGGGGATGTGCTTCGTCTCGGTGTGCACCGACCGCCGCGCCGTGTGGACGGCGCCCATCAAGGCGCTCGTGAGCGAGAAGTTCTTCCAGCTCGTGGATTCATTCGGCCGCGAGAACGTGGGCATGCTCACGGGCGACGTGGTCATAAACCCCGAGGCGCCCGTCATCTGCTGCACGGCCGAGATCCTGGCCCAGGACGCCCTGCGCCAGGGCGCGGGCCTGGACGTGGGCTGCGTCATCATGGACGAGTTCCACTACCTGGGCGACCGCGACCGCGGATGGGCGTGGCTGGTGCCACTGCTCGCGCTGCCGAACGTGCAGTTCCTGCTCATGAGCGCCACCTTGGGCGACGTCTCCGCCATAGCCGCCGGGCTCGAGGAACGCACGGGACGGCAGGTGTCCTGCGTGCTCGACGCGCCGCGCCCGGTGCCGCTCGCCTACGAGTTCGTGGACACGCCGCTCGAGGCAACCGTGGAGCTCGCCCTGCGCGACGGCGACGCCCCCATCTACATCGTGCACTTCGCCCAGGCAGACGCCGTGAGGAGCGCCCAGGCGCTCGCGAGCTACGGAGTCTCCTCCAAGGAGCAGCGCGAGGAGGTGAAGGAAGCCATCCGCGGCCATCGCTTCAACACCGGCTTCGGCAAGACCCTGAAGCACCTCCTCCTGTGCGGCGTGGGCGTCCACCACGCGGGCATGCTCCCCCGCTACCGGCTGCTCGTGGAGAAGCTCGCCCAGCAGGGCCTGCTGCCCGTGATCTGCGGCACCGACACCCTAGGCGTGGGAATCAACGTGCCCATCCACACCGTCATCCTGAACCAGCTCGCCAAGTTCGACGGCCGCCATGCGCGCCGCCTCAACGCCCGCGAGTTCCACCAGATAGCCGGCAGGGCGGGACGCGCCGGCTACGACGTGGAGGGCCGCGTCATCTGCGAGGCCACCGAGTTCGACATCGACCGCGCACGCGCCCTGGCCAAGGCCGGCGGCGACCCCAAGAAGATGCGCAAGGTGCGCGCCAAGACGCCCCCCAAGGGCTTCGTGGGCTGGAACAAGTCCACGATGGAGCGGCTGGTGGAGGCCGATCCCGAGCCGCTCCGCCCCCACATGCGCGTGACGAGCGCGATGGTGCTCGCCGAGGTGGAGCAGGGCGGAGATGCCTGGTCGCGCATGCGGGAGCTCGTGGAGGCGGGGACGGAGGCCGGCGAGCGGCGCGACCGGCTTCTCGCGCGCGTGGACGAGCTCTTCGCCACCCTCATCGACGCGGGCGTGGTCTCGCGCACGGACGGGCCGGACGGCTCGGCTACCTACGCCACGACAGTGGAGATGCCCGACGACCTGGCCCTCGACCAGCCGCTCTCACCCTTCCTGCTGGCCGCGCTCGAGCTCCTGGACCCGGAGTCGCCCGACTATGCGCTCGACCTCATCTCCATGGCGGAGGCGACGCTGGAGGACCCCGTGCAGATCCTGCGCGCGCAGGAGCACGAGGCCAGAAGCGCGGCCATCGCCCGCATGAAGGAGGAGGGCGTCGACTACGAGGAGCGCATCGAGCGCGCCCAGGAGGTCACCTACCCCAAGCCGCTCGAGGAGGAGCTCGGGCAGGCGTTCGCGATGTATTGCGAGAAGGTGCCTTGGGCGGCCGACTACGAGCTCCGTCCCAAGAGCGTGCTGCGCGACATGGTGGAGACGGCCTCGGACTTCCGCACCTACGTGGGCCGCTACGGCATCGCGCGCTCGGAGGGGACGCTCCTGCGCTACCTCTCCGACGCCTACCGCGTGCTCGACCGCACGGTGCCGGCCGACAAGCTGGACGACCGGCTGCGTGACATCGTGGACTGGCTGCGCATCGTGGTGCGCACGACGGACTCCTCGCTCGTGGACGAGTGGGAGCACGCCGGCGAGCCTGCCGAGGAGGCAGGGGCCGCGCCCCAGGCGGCAGACGAGGTCGTGCGCGACCGCCACGGGCTCACGCTTCTGGTGAGGAACGCCCTGTTCGCGCGCGTGCGGCTGGCGGCGCTCGGGCGCACGGCGGAGCTCGGCGCGCTCGACGCGGACTGGGGCTGGCGCGAGGCCGCCTGGCAGCAGGCGCTCGACGCCTACCACGACGCACACGAGGAGGTGCTCCTGGACGCAGACGCCAGGAGCGCCGCCTACCTGGACATCGACGAGGCGGACGAGGACGCGACCCACGTGTGGCACGTGCACCAGGCCTTCCGCGACGAGGACGACGACCGCGACTTCGGCATCTGGGCGGACGTGGACCTGGACGCGACGCAGGAGGAGGGCACGGCCGTCTTCAAGTCGTATCGCGTGGGGTTCTTCGAGGACGCGGCGCGCTAAGGCCACGCCAGGGCCGCGCCAAGGCAGCGCGCTCGCCGCGCCAGGGCGTCACGCCCGCGCCCGCCGGGCGCGAAGACGCCGCACGACAGCGGCAAGGGCAAGCCCGCATGCCGCGCCGCACATGTCCAGCAGCACGTCGGCAGGCGAGCCCAGCCGTCTAGGCACGAAGAGCTGGATCGTCTCGTCCACGCAGGGCACGAGCGCGGCCACGAGCACGGCAGGCAGGACGCGCGAGCGCGGGCGGCGCCAGGCGGGGCGCATCGCCGCATGGTCGAGGAGCCCCAGCACCAGGTACTCGCAGAAGTGGGCCGTCTTGCGGACCACGTGGTTGCGCGCACGCACGCCCACGACGCCCAAGGCGTCGAGCACGGGCGCGAGCCGGGCAACCCACGAGAGGCTGTCCGCGTCCGAGCTGGGACCGGCCACGAGCGAGTGGCCCCACACGAACAGAATCCATACGAGAAGGGCCACGAGCCATCCGGGGCGCACGATGCGTCCCCTAGATGGCCCGTGGCCCGGTCCTTGCGTGGTGCCCGCCACTAGCGCATGCCTTCGGTGGCCACGACGAGTCCCGTCGTTCCTACTCCGTGACGACGAAGCCCTCCTGGTCCTCCTTCTCGAGGATCTTGGCCTTCTCGTCCACGTCCATGTCGGCCACCGCATCGGCGTCCATCTTGCCGGACGGATGCTCCTCGAGCCACAGCTCGCGGGCCTTCGGGGCCCACGTCTTGGCATACGGGGTGGTGCGGGCGGAGAGATGGTCCACGTCCTCCGGCGTCACGTACTCGGTGGACTTGGCGTTGGCCGCGTGCACCATCTTCGGGAGCAGCGCCGGGTTCTCGAGCATCGGGCACGGCTGGAGCATGTTGTCGTTCCAGGGGTAGTTGGCGCGATACTGTTGGAACAGCGGCTGCTGCAGGCACTCGATCCACGTCTGGTCGTGGATGTTGGCGTTGCTGTAGTGGATGAACACGCACGGCTCCACGTCGCCGGCGGCCGTCACGTGGCAGTAGGCGCGCCCGCCCGCGATGCAGCCCTTCACGAACTCGCCGTCGTTCTGGAAGTCCATCGTCATGATGGGATAGCCGCCCTCGTAGCCGCGGACGTCGCGGATGCGGTGGAACATGTACTCGCGCTGCTCGACGGTGGGCATGAGGTCGGCGTTGGCGCCCTCGCCCACGGGCATGTAGTGGAAGTACCAGGCCCACAGGGCGCCCTTGTCCACGAGCATCTGGAAGTACTCATCGGAGGTGACGGACTCCACGTTCGCACGCGTGTAGGCGGTGGAGACGCCGAAGGGGATGCCGTTCTCGCGCATGAGGTCGAAGGCGGCCATGACCTTGTTGAAGTCGCCCTCGCCGCGGCGGCCGTCGTTGGCCTCCTCGCCGCCCTCGAGCGAGACGGAGAACAGGATGTTGCCGGTCCTGCGGCAGTCGTCGCACACCTGCTGGTCGATGAGCGTGCCGTTGGTGAACAGGCCGAACACGCAGTCGTCGTGCTTCTCGGCAAGGCGGACGATGTCCTTCCAGCGGATCATGGGCTCGCCGCCGGTCATCATGAAGAAGTGCGTGCCGAGCTCCTTGGCCTGCGACACGAGGCTGTCCATGTCCTCGAACGTGAGGCTCACGGCACGCGAGTAGTCGGCCGCCCAGCAGCCCACGCAGTGGCAGTTGCACGCCGTGGTCGGGTCGAACAGGATGATCCAGGGCACGTTGCACTGGTACTTCTCGGCGGACTGGGTCGTCTCGCGAAGGCCGCGGAAGGCGCCCTCGTAGGCGCCGTTCAGAAGCGACGTGTGCAGGATGTTGCGGTCGATTCTCCTGGCCATGTCGATGACCATGTTCTCCCACTTGGAGCCGGGATAGAACGCCTGGCGCAGCGAGTTGGCCATGTCGGGCGCGGTGCCTGCGAGAAGCTTGCCGCCCATGTCGAGGAACGTGTCGATCGCCTGCTCGGGGTTGTCGCCGGTGACGCCGTCGATCGCCTTGTTGATGGCCACGGAGAACGCCTTGCGCTCCATGGCATGCTGGATCTTGTTCTGCATCTCTCCCCCTGACTTTTTGAAACGAGTCAGAATCTGTAACGATGCAACACGTTAGAACATTTCAATCCCTTTGTCGGCAGCCGGCGCCCGAATTCTTTCATCTCGAGCATCTTCCATGAGGCGTTTCTGATGGCATCAAGCCCGAGCTTCGGCACGTTGCGTCACGAGGGAGCACGAGGGGACGGGCCGGGGCGAGGCCGACCGAAGCGCGTCGACCTCAGAGCGAGGCGGGGCCGCCCCAGCGCGCGTCGCGCCTCCCGTCGACGGGGCGCACCGGCCTGCAGGGCACGCCCACGGCCACCACGTGCGAGGGGATGTCGCGGCTCACGACGCTTCCCGCGCCAATCACGACGTCCGAGCCGATGGTGACGCCCGGGCACACCGTGACGTTCGCGCCGATCCACACGTCGTCGCCGATCGCGATGGGAAGCGCGTACTCGAGCCCCTGCGCCCGCAGACACGCGTCCTCCGGATGGCCCGAGGTGCAAAGGCGGCAGCCGGGCCCCACGAACACGTTGCTCCCTATGCGGATGGGCGCTGCATCCAGGGCCACCATGCCGTGGTTGCAGTAGAAGTTGTCCCCCAGGGAGATGTTGGCACCGTAGTCGCACCAGAAGGGGGGCACCACCTCGGCCGTGCCCTCCATGCTGCCCACGATCTGCGCCAGGAGGCGCGCATGGCCCTCGGCGTCCGAAGGCCGCAGGGCGTTGTACTGCCAGCACAGGTCCTTGCAGCGCTCCCGCAGGCGCCCGAGCCCGGGCTCATACGCGTCGTACAGCTCGCCCACGGGCAGAAGGCCGTCCCGCACGAGGCCGTCGCCCGGCCGTGGCTCGCCCACCGCTACTTCTGGCTCTCGCCGAAGACGCCGGCGGCGGAGGCGGCCTGCAGCACGCAGAGCACGAGCGCCATCACGTAGGCCACGGCAGGCCCGGCCCCCGGCATGCCCTGCCCCAGAGCCGGCGGCAGGGCGCATGCGACGACGCACACGACGATTCC
>CADBMC010000157.1 GCA_902795635.1 uncultured Coriobacteriaceae bacterium
CGGCCGGGCGAAGACTTTGGCAGGGTGAGGACATGGCACGCATCACACCAGGCAACCGCCTGTACTTCTATCAGCTCTTCTCGGGACGCTTCGGCTTCGGCAGGCAGGTCTCGCTCGGCGCTGTCGACGAGGCGCTGGCCGAGGAAGGCCTCGTCCCGGCAGACGTCGAGTGCGCCGGCACGCAGGAGCTCGTCGAGGCGCTCGGCTTCGCGCGGGTCGCGGTCTTCAAGAAGGGCCGCGTCTACGCTACCTTCCTCCACGACGAGGAGCTCGACGCCATCATCGAGCGCGCCGGCAAGCCGAAGCAGGCAGGCCAGGCGGCGCAGTCGGGCAAGCCGTGGAAGCGCCGCAAGCAGAGGAAGGACCCGGCGCCGGCGAAGCCGCGCCACAAGGAGCCTGAGCCCGCTCCTGCCCCTGCTCAGGAGAGCGAATCGGCGGATGCCGAGCCCACGCCTGCCGCCGAGCCCGCGCCGGCCGCCGAGGCCGTCGCGGAGACCGTGCCAGCCGCCGAGCCTGCACCTGCGCCCGAGCCCGCGTCGGCCGCAGAACCCGCGCCGCCCGCAGAGCCTGAGGCGGCAACGGCACAGGCAGTCGTCGCGGAAGCGACACCGGAGCCCACGTCCGAACCCGTGGCGGGCACCGAGCCTGATTCGCCCGCCGGCGCGGAGGCCGAGCCGGCGCCCCAGCCGGATGCCGAGGCGGGGCCGGCACCTGCAGCCAAGCCTGCCCCGGAGCCGGAGCAGGCGCCTGCGCCGACGCACGGCATCAGCCTCACCATCACCTACGACCCCTACGACGGCACGACGGCGCCCGAGCCCGAACCCGACGCAACGCCCGAGCCCGAGGCCGCACCCGCTGTCGAGCCCGAGAGCGAGCATAGGCCGGCCGCTCGCGGCGCTGTCGCGGCCCCCTCGCGCGTGACGTCCATGACGGCGGCCACCACGAGCACCGGCTCCGCCTTCCGCGACCTGCCGCAGACGCTCTCCCAGGAGCTCTACTGCAAAGACGACCTGCTGCGCGTCCTCTACCAGGCGCTTCCCGTAGGCGTCGATGCCGTGTCTGCCATCGACGAGGACTGGCGCGTCGCCCGCTCGTGCGGGACCCTCACGGGCACGCGCAGCAAGGTCACGTTCCCGCTGCGCTACCTCACGGCGGGCGGCGAGCCCATGACCGTGACGATCAAGCACACCTCGCAGACTTCCTCGGGGAAGCGCTGGGCCCTGGCCCTGGTGAACGGCGAGGATGCCGAGGGAACGGCGCACGAGCCCATGCTCGCGACGCAGGCCCCGCAGGCAGACGAGGGCGCCTGGGCCGACCTCTCGGCGCCGGGGCACCTCGGCCCCAACGACGCGCCGAGCCCCGTGCGCGAGCTGGCGCAGTTCGCCGTCATCGGCACGTGGGACTCCTTCCTCGGCACCATCGCCGCCGCAGCCGCGCCCGAGCGCTGGAACTATCCCGGGGAAGGCGTCGGCAAGGCGAGCCGCTACGGGATCCTGCGCGAGTACATGGCGGTCACCTTCCATCGCGCCCAGGAGCAGGGCCGCATCGCCGTCGCCCCCGACGGCTCCATGGCCGCGATGGACACCGGCCTCCTGACGCCTCTCGGCGAGGACCTCTACGCATGCTTCGACAGGCAGCCGGCGGGAAGCGACATCCCCTGGCGCTTCGCCGGGCTCGCATGCGCCGGCACCGGCGAGCTGGGCGCGCGCATGAGCGGCGTCCTGGAGGAGCTGCCCGAGCCGCCCAGCTACCTCGAGCGGCTCTCCGACGTCGTCCCCGAATGGGGCAGAAGCCTGGTGCTGGACACGGACTCCCTGCTCGGAAGCGAGCTCGGACGCCTGCCGAGGGCGTTTCTGGCCGACGGCGTGGCCGCGAACAGCAAGGCCACGGCCCTGCTCGAGCGCGCCGTGGCCAACGCGGACGCGAGCGCAGGCGTTGGCGGCCTTGCCGCGGACGACGTGCGCGACCTGGCCCGTGCCATCAAGGCCGACCCGGGCTCGTTCCGCAGGATGCGCCGCCAGCTCGAGGACGCGGCCGAGGGGTCGTTTCGCCGGGTGCGTGCCAGCTATCGTCTCGCGGCGCCCGCCTACGACCCTGCCACGAACACGACAAAGCTCCTCGTCCCGCTGTGCCTCGTGGGCGAGGGCCACGTGGACTGCGCGCTGGCGATCGAGCGCCTGAGCTCGGGGAACCTCATGGCCACCTCGGTGCTCTCGCTGCCCCGCGCCTATGCGTGCGCGCGCGTGGCCAGCGCCGAGCAGCCTCGCTGGCTGGACCCGTCCGTGGTCCTCGCCTGAGCATGCGGCGTCCTTCGTCGGGCCGGCTCCGTTACGAGCCGGCTCGATTCCGCCGCGCATGGGGCCGCACGCGCCCCATGCCGATAGAATTCAATCGAAAGCGACCTTGCCCAAGGAGGCTCCCATGGACCGCATCCGCATGACAACGCCTCTCGTCGAGATGGACGGCGACGAGATGACCCGCATCATCTGGCAGCTCGTGAAGGACAAGCTCATCGAGCCGCACGTCGATCTCAAGAGCGACTACTACGACCTCGGCCTCAGGCACCGCGACGAGACCGACGACCAGGTGACCGTCGACGCCGCCGAGGCCACCAAGCGCTACGGGGTGGCCGTGAAGTGCGCGACCATCACGCCCAATGCGACGCGCGTCGAGGAGTACGGCCTCAAGCAGATGTGGAAGAGCCCCAACGGCACCATCCGCGCCCTGCTCGACGGGACTGTCTTCCGCACCCCCATCGTCGTGGACGGCATCCAGCCCGTCGTGCGCTGCTGGAAGCGGCCCATCACCATCGCCCGCCATGCCTATGGCGACGTGTACAAGAACGCCGAGCTGCGCGTGCCGGGCCCCGGCACCGCCGAGCTCGTCTTCCATGGCGACGACGGACAGGAGCTGCGCGCCCAGATCCAGCGCTTCGAGGGCCCCGGCGTCGTGCAGGGCATGCACAACCTCGACGCGTCCATCGAGAGCTTCGCGCGCAGCTGCTTCGAGTACGCGCTCTCGCGTCGCGAGGACCTGTGGTTCGCCACCAAGGACACCATCTCCAAGACCTACGACCACAGGTTCAAGGACATCTTCGCCGAGCTGTTCGAGGCCGACTACCGCGAGAGGTTCGAGGAGGCCGGCATCGAGTACTTCTACACGCTCATCGACGACGCCGTCGCGCGCGTCATGAGGAGCGAGGGCGGCTTCATCTGGGCCTGCAAGAACTACGATGGCGACGTGATGAGCGACATGCTGTCGAGCGCCTTCGGCAGCCTCGCGATGATGACCTCCGTCCTCGTGTCGCCGCACGGCTACTACGAGTACGAGGCTGCCCATGGCACCGTGCAGCGCCACTACTACAAATATCTGAAGGGCGAGCCCACCAGCACCAACTCGGTGGCGACGGTCTTCGCCTGGTCTGGGGCGCTGCGCAAGCGCGGCGAGCTCGACGGCAACGAGGGGCTCGTCCGCTTCTCCGACGCGCTCGAGAAGGCCACGCTGGGCACGGTCGCCTCCGGCGAGATGACCGGCGACCTCGCCCGCATCACGACGCTGCCGAACCCGAAGACGCTCACGACCGAGGGCTTCATCGACGCCATCGCCACGAGGCTGGACGCCGATCTGGCATAGCGAGCCGTCATTCCCAGGACGCATCGGCCGCCGGCGACGATTCCGCTGCCGGCGGCATCTAGTTGTTCTCATGCCCGCTTCCAGGTGTCAGGCGTGCTTCGCGTTGGTTACCGATTGGCGCAAGCCGGCCCTCGTTTGCTCGGCCACCCCTAGACTCTCGGATACGCTGCCGGGAAACTGCCCAGCAGCACGCCTCTTCAGGCCGTGGCCTGGGCACGAGGCGCACATCCGCGAAGGGAGCAGCCCCATGGACCACAACAGCAACCTCGGACACGGCAACGTCACGCGCAGGACCTGCCTGAAAGCGTTCGCTGGCGCCTTCGCGGTGCCGCTGGCCGCAGGACTTGCTGGCTGCGGTTCCACGAGCGGCTCCTCGTCCGCCGGAAGCGACACGGGCTCATCGGCCTCGGGTGCCTCCTACAAGATCGGCGCCCTGCAGCTCACCGAGCACCAGGCGCTCGACGACGCCAACCAGGGCTTCGTGGACGCGCTGGACGACTCCGGCATCAGCTACACGATCGACCAGCAGAACGCCCAGAACGACCAGACGGCCTGCCAGACGATCGCCTCCAAGCTCGTGAACGACGGCAACGACCTCATCCTCGCCATCGCGACCCCCGCCGCGCAGGCCGTGGCCGGCGCCACCTCCGACATCCCCATCGTCGCCACCGCCATCACCGACTTCCAGGAGTCCGGGCTGGTCCAGGACAACGACAAGCCGGGCACCAACGTCACCGGCACCTCCGACCTCACGCCCGTCAAGGAGCAGATGGAGCTCCTGCAGCAGCTCTTCCCCGACGCCAAGACCGTGGGTATCCTCTACTGCTCCGCCGAGTCGAACTCCGACATCCAGGCCTCCATGGCCGAGGACGCCGCCAAGGACCTCAGCCTTTCCACCGAGCGCTACACCGTCTCGAGCTCCAACGAGATCCAGCAGGTCGTCGAGTCGATGGTCGGCAAGGTGGACGTGTGCTACGCGCCCACCGACAACACGATCGCCGCCGGCATGAGCACGGTGACCATGGTCGCCAACGACAACGGCCTCCCCGTCATCGCAGGCGAGGAGAACATGGTCGCCAACGGCGCGCTCGCGTCCTACTCCATCAACTACCACGACCTCGGCTACAAGGCCGGCCAGATGGCCGTCAGGATCCTGCAGGACGGCGACGACCCGGCCGACATGGCCATCGAGTACCTGGACGCCGACGAGTGCACGCTCGTCGTGAACTCCGACACCGCCTCGGCACTCGGCGTCGACATCTCCGGGCTCGAAGACGCGACCGACCTCGCCGGCACCGCCGAGTAGCGAGGACTGAGAATCTGAGCGCACGGTCCCGGTCGCATCGCTCGCCGGGACCGTGCGGGAACCATCGGGAGGAGGGCCCGTCCCATGCTATTGGCCCTGCAAGGAGCCGTTTCCCAGGGAATACTCTGGGGCGTCATGACGCTCGGCGTCTACATCACCTTCAAGCTGCTCGACATCGCCGACATGTCGGTGGACGGCACGCTCGCCTTGGGTGGCTGCGTCTGCGCGGTGGCGGTGACGGGAGGCATGGACCCGAAGCTCGCGCTCCTTCTGGCCCTGCTCGCGGGCGCCGCCGCGGGAGGCGTGACGGGCATCCTGCACGCCGCCTTCGACATCCCCTCCATCCTCGCCGGCATCCTCACCATGATCAGCCTCTGGTCCATCAACCTGCACATCATGGGCAAGTCCAACGTGCCGCTGCTCGCCCATCCCACCATCTTCAGCCAGTTCGCCGCCGCCACGGGCCTCTCGCAGACCATGGCGACCACCGTCATCGGGCTCGTCATCGCCGTCGTGCTGGTGGCGCTGCTGTACTGGTTCTTCGGCACCGAGATCGGCGCCGCGCTGCGCGCCACGGGCAACAACGAGCACATGGTGCGCGCTCTGGGCGTCGACACCCGCATGACGAAGCTCCTCGCCCTCATGATCTCCAACGGGCTCGCGGGCTTCGCGGGCGGCCTCGTGTGCCAGAGCCAGAAGTACGCCGACATCGGCATGGGCACGGGCACCATCGTCATAGGCCTGGCCGCCATCGTGATCGGTGAGGTGCTGGGCCAGCTCACCCCCGGCAAGCTGCGCTCCTTCGGCAGCCGCCTCGTGGCGGCGGTGGTGGGCACCGTCATCTACTTCCTCATCCGCGCGATCGTGCTGCAGATGGGCATGGACGCCAACGACATGAAGCTGCTGTCCGCAATCATCGTGGCCGTGGCGCTGAGCATCCCCGTGCTCGTGGGACGGGCGCGAACGCGCGCCTTGTGGTCGAAGGGCGGCGAGGTCTGATGCTCGAGCTCAAGCATGTCACCAAGACCTTCAACAAGGGCACCGTCAACGAGAAGGTGGCCCTGGACGACATCTCCCTCACGCTCGAGGACGGCGACTTCGTCACCGTGATCGGCGGCAACGGCGCCGGCAAGTCCACGATGCTCAACATGATTTCCGGCGTCTATCCCGTGGACAGGGGCCAGATCGTCCTCGACGGCAACGACATCACGCATCTCTCCGAGCCGAAGCGCGCCCGCTACCTGGGCCGCGTGTTCCAGGACCCGATGCTGGGCACCGCCGCCGACATGCAGATCGAGGAGAACCTCGCCCTCGCCGCCCGGCGCGGCCAGCGTCGCGGCCTCTCGTGGAACGTCACCCGCGAGGAGCGCGAGCTCTTCCGCGAGCGTCTCGCCTCGCTCGGCCTCGGCCTCGAGGACCGCATGGGCGACAAGGTGGGCCTGCTCTCCGGCGGCCAGCGCCAGGCGCTCACCCTGCTCATGGCCACGATCAAGCAGCCCGACGTCCTGCTGCTCGACGAGCACACGGCGGCCCTCGACCCCAAGACGGCCAAGCTCGTGCTCGGCATCACCGAGCGCATCGTGGGCGACGCGCACCTCACCACCCTCATGGTCACGCACAACATGCACGACGCCATCCGCTTGGGCAACCGCCTCATCATGATGGACACGGGCAGGATCATCTACGACGTCCGCGGCGAGGAGAAGGCGAGGCTCACCGTGCCCGAGCTGCTGCAGAAGTTCGAGGAGGCCTCGGGCGGCGAGCTGGACAACGACCGCATGCTGCTGGGCTAGGCATGACCGACGCAGAGGCCGACGCCATAATCGAGCGCTATGCCGCCGACATCCTCGCCTCCGAGGGCATGGGGCGCGAGCGCGGCTTCGTGCAGCACGGCACCGTGAGCGTGTTCGAACACTCGTGCTCCGTCGCGCGCGCCGCGCTGAGGCTTGCCGCACGGCTTGATGCCGACATTGACGTGGTGACCCTCGTGCGAGGGGCCCTGCTGCACGACTACTTCGGCTACGACTGGCACCTTCGCGAGACGGCCCCGCCTCACCACGCCTTCCTGCACCCGCGCTACGCCGCCGAGAACGCGGCCGCCGACTTCCAGGTGGAGCCCGAGGTCGACGAGGTGATCCGGCGTCACATGTTCCCGTTGGTGCCCATCCCGCCACGCAGCCGCGAGGCCTGGATCGTGTGCCTGGCCGACAAGGCGGTGGCCACGGGCGAGACGTATCGCGGCATCCGCGCGCGCCTCGCTGGCGCCCTCGGGCATGCGGAGGGATGCGGCGCATGATGGGCATCGTCGAGCTGTGGCTGCTCTTCGTGGCCTACAGCTTCTTCGGCTGGCTGTTCGAGACCGTCTACTGCTCCCTCTCCGAGCGACGTGTCGTGAACCGCGGCTACCTGAATGGCCCGTGGTGCCCCATCTACGGGGCCGGCAGCGTGCTCGTCACCCTCGTCTCGAGCGCCTCAGCTCGCATCCCCGACGGCGTGTCCGCAGCGGCGCTCTCAATCGCGGACATGGCCATGGCGGTCGTCGGCGCGAGCATGCCGCTTCCGCTCGCAGCCAGCCTCACGGCGAAGGCCCTCGTCGTCCGTCAGGCGCTCGTCGGAAGCCCGATCGCCATCGGCCTCGCGAGCATGGTCGGCTGCGGCATCCTCGAGTACGTGACGTCCTGGGCGATGGAGCGCGCCTACCACATGCGCTGGTGGGACTACACGGGCCGCATCGGCAGCATCAACGGCCGGGTCTGCCTGGCGAGCCTCCTGCTGTTCTTCTGGGGAAGCATCGGCATCGCCTTCGCATTCAACCCGCCGCTCTCCGGTGCCATCTCGAGCGTCATGCCCGAGGCGCGCCTCGCGGCCGCCGGCGCGACCGTCGTGCTGTTCCTGGTCGACGTGGCCGTCACCCAGCTCGGGCTCTGCCGCTTCCGGAACAAGGTGGACGACGTCTGCGCCCAGATGACCGAGCTCATGCGGGATGCCGCCGCTGGCTCCGAACGACTCGCCCGCCTCGAGGGGCTGCGAGCCTCCTTCGTGCGCACCCTAAACGCGCAGGAGCGCCGCATCGTCGTGTCGTTCCCGAGCCTGCGGGCCATGCCCGCCCGGCTCGTGCGCCGCGTGAAGTCCCTCGTCTCCACGGGGCAGGACCCCCGCGCCTAGCGTCCCACGCGCTCCCCCGCTGCCGCCCCGCACAAGAAGGACCCCGCCGCCCAGAGGCGACGGGGTCCGCAAGGCACATACGAAGCCACAGGCACGATGCCCGAGAGGCTAGCCCTCGAACGGCACGACCTCGGAGACGGCGTCGGCCGGGGTGATCTCGGCATCGCCGTTGTCCACGTCGAGGATGCGATAGCGCATGGTGCCCATGCCCAGCTCCTGCATGTAGGTGAGCTGGCGCAGGCCGTGGCGGGACTGGATGCGCTCCTTGAGGTCATGGTTGAACTCGGGCTTCATTGCCCAGACCATGTCCACGCAGGCGGTGTCGATGGCGCAGATGTCGGTCGAGGCGAGGACGCCCACGTTCGGCGTGACGACGGGCGCGGCGTTGACGCCGAGGCAGTCGCAGTCAACGGACATGTTGCGCATGACGTTCACGTAGGTGACGTGCTCGCCGAAGTAGGTGATGGTGCCCTTGGTGGACTCGGTGATGCGCTCCATCAGCTCCTCGGTCATGACGCCCCACTGCTGGCCGGTGGTGCCGGAGTGGATGTCGCGCTTGCCGATGCGGCCGTCGGCGCAGCCGATGCCGATGTTCTTGTTGGAGCCGCCGAAGCCGCCCTGCGGATGGCCCTTGAAGTGCGTGAGCACGACGAGGTTGTCGTAGTTGAGCATCTCCTTGCCCACGGTGATCTCGGGGATCCACTTGGCGCCGGGCACGGGGAGCTTGGCCGTCCCGAACTCGTCGGTGATGACGACGGGGCAGAAGTCCCAGCCGTTGATGGCCAGGGTCTTGCGGTGCTGCTCGGTGGTGTAGCGGTCGCCTGCGTAGAAGGTGTTGGTCTCGATGATGTCGGCGTTCGGCACCTCGTCCTCGCGGAACTGCTTGATCCATGCGGACGGGATGATGTTGGGGCCATGGGGCTCGCCGGTGTGCAGCTTGATGGCCACCTTGTCCTGGCCGATCTTGCCGTTCACGCGCTCGTAGACCTTCTCCATGCCCTTCGGCGAAAGGTCGCGGGTGAAGTAGA
Source organism: uncultured Coriobacteriaceae bacterium (assembly GCA_902795635.1). GTDB lineage: Bacteria > Actinomycetota > Coriobacteriia > Coriobacteriales > Atopobiaceae > CADBMC01. Next base: position 9,133 of record CADBMC010000157.1, read on the forward strand.
TGGTCGCGACCTTGTCGGAGGTGCGCTCCTCCATCGGGATGTAGACGGTGCCGTCGGTGGTTGCGTCTGCCATGCTTCCTCCTTCTGTGACGAAAAAGTATTGCCAAGTCATATGAAAGCACGAAACGGGTCGCACGAATGCGACTCGCTCGTGCTATTTGGCGAACGTTCCGTATTACCGCAGCTCAGCGACACAGTCGTCATCGCAGGCGCAGGCCGCGGCCCCATGGCCGCCAAGGCGAGCGCCGTCGGCAGCGCTAGCCCTCGAACGGCTTGAGGTCCTTGGCCGCATCGGCCGCCGAGATCTCGTCGAGGCCGTTGTCGAGGTCGAGCAGCGTGTACCTCATGCTGCCCATGCCCAGCTCCTGCATGTAGGTGAGCTGGCGCAGGCCGTGGCGGGAGGTGATGCGCTCCACGAGGTCGTGGTGCTGCTCCTCCGGCATGGCCCACACGATGTCCACGCAGGCCGTGTCGATGGCGCAGATGTCATGCGACGAGAGGATGCCCACGTTCGGCGTGACGACGGGCGCGGCGTCCACGCCGGCGCAGTCGCAGTCCACGGACATGTTGCGCATGAGGCTCACGTAGGCGATGTTGTCGCCGAAGTGGTCGATGGTGCCCTTGGTGGACTCGGTCATGCGCTCCATGAACGTCTCTTGGCCGTAGCCCCACATCTGGCCGGTGTCGCCCGCATGGATCCACTGCTTGCCCACGTGCCCGGAGGCGCAGCCGATGCCGATGTTCTTGTTGGCGCCGCCGAATCCCCCGGCCGCATGCCCCTTGAAGTGCGTGAGGACGATCAGCGAGTCGTAGTCGAGCATGTGCGCGCCGACGCTGATCTTGTCGCACCACTTGCCGCCCACGACGGGCAGGTCGGCCACGTGGTCGTCGGCATCCATGATGTCGACCTCGCCCAGGATGTCCCATCCGTTGGTCTTGAGGGTCTCGCGGTGGTCGGGCGTGGAGTAGCGGTGGCCGTAGTAGTAGGTGTTCGTCTCGACGATGCGGGCGTCTCCCAGGCCCTCGCCGTCGACGAACTCCTTCACCCAGGACGCGGGCGTGAAGTTCGGGCCGTGGGGCTCGCCCGTATGGAGCTTGATGGCCACCTTGCCGGTGATGTTCTGGTTCACCTTCTCGTAGGCCCGCATGATGCCCTCGGGAGAGATCTCGCGGGTGAAGTAGACGATCGAGGGCTCCCCGGTACGGTCCTCGTAAGGCAGATAGACGTCTCCGCCGGTAGCTGCTGTGGGCATGGTTCCTCCTTGGCTGCTAGGTTGGGCTTTCTCCCGGGCGCGAAGGCAGGGGCCTTGCCGCCGCCCGCGCCCTTATGCTGCATGTATCACGAAACGCCCCTCGCCAATCACCGCGCGGGGTCATATTTTCCTGCGATGCGGTAATACGCAGCTCAGAGGCCCAATCGCCGAGAGCGCTTCGCCGAGCGGTCCTTCCCGCCTGCCTCAGCCGGCGAGCTCGGCCAGCTCGAAGAACGACGTGCGTTCGATGCCCTCGAGCTCGGCGAGATCGTCGTCCAGGCGCCTGCCGCCTGTCATGTTGTCGATGAGCACGCCATCCACCTCGATGGGATGCACGTAGATCTCTATCGTCTGGCCCGCCTCGGGTCCGGCCGCAAGCTCGGCGCGGCGCCTCATGAACCTCGGCACGCTGGAGGAGTAGCCCACGCAGGTGAGGCCGGCAGATGCGCGCTGGTCGGCCAGCCACAGGCGCCATGCCTCGTTGTAGAGGTCGTCGGTGGCGAAGCTGTCGAACGTGCAGCGCATGGTCTTGAAGCCCGCGTCCTCTATGACAGGCCGCGCGGCTAGCCAGACGGGCAGGTCAACGAGCTGGTTCGCATGGGAGTCGATGTGGACGGGCTCGAAGCCGAGCGAGCAGAACCGGTCCACCTGTGCCTTGACCTCCTCGCGAACGGCTCGCACCTCCTGGGCGAACTCGGGCGTGCGGTAGGCGTCCGCATAGGTGAGCAGTGGGGAGATGCCGTAGGTGGCCTTGTCCATGAAGCGCGGCATGTGGCAGAGGAGCCCGTTCGAGACGTAGCCAGGCAGCTCCGATATGGCCAAGCTCAGAGGCCTGCACTCGGAGAGGTTGAGATGGAGCCCCACACGGCCCTCGCAGCCGAGCTCATGGGCGATGGCGGCGCCTTCCTCGGTGTGCTCGGAGTTCACGACGAGGGTCGTCTGGCACACGAGGCCCTGCTCCATGCACGTGCGGATCGCCCGGTTCGCCTCGGCGGTGAGCCCCAGGTCGTCCGCGTTCACGATCACCTTCACGATGCGCTCCCTCCTGCCGTCCGGCGCTGGCCCCCGGAGGGAGGCCGCCGCGGTCGGCATCTCCACCAGCCGGATTGCCCGAAACACATCTAATATTGTGATGGCTGAGCGGCCATCTGGCCGCAGGAATCGTTCATCCGCTATGCGGGGAGGCAGCATGAGGGTACTCATCACGCCGCGTGGGTTCGCGTCGGCAGGGCAGGACCAGATCAAGCACATGCAGGAGCTTGGCATCGAGGTGGACTACAACGACACCGGGAAGTCCTACGACGCGGACACCTTCCTCGCGAAGGCGAAGGAGGCCGACGGGATCATCGTGGGCGTTGACGACATGCACGCCCAGGTGCTCGAGCAGCTCCCGAAGCTCAAGGTGGTCTGCAAGTACGGCGTCGGCGTGGACAACATCGACGTCGACTGGTGCCGCGCGCACGACGTCTTCGTCGGCCGCACGGTGGGCTCCAACTCGCTCTCGGTGGCCGAGCACGTCGTGGCGCTCATGTTCTGCGACGCCAAGCTCCTCTACCCCACCATCCGCGACGTGAAGGCGGGCGGCTGGAACAAGCGCACCGGCTTCGAGCTGGCGGGCAAGACCATCGGCATCGTGGGCTTCGGGGCCATCGGGCGCCACCTCGCCGACATCGCCCACGGCATCGGCATGGACGTGCTCGCCTACGACGTCATGCCCATCGACGACGCCGTCGCCGCGGAGCACCATGCCAAGGTCGCCACGTTCGACGAGATCCTCGAGACGTCCGACTACGTCTCCGTCCACGTGCCCCTGCTCGACTCCACGCGCGACCTCATAGCGGCGCCGGAGCTCGCGCGCATGAAGGATACTGCCTGCGTCGTGAACTGCGCGCGCGGCGGCATCGTGAACGAGGCCGACCTCTACGAGGCGCTCAAGGCCGGTACCGTGCGCTCCGCCGTGTTCGACACCTTCTCCACCGAGCCCCCCGCGGCGGACAACCCCCTGCTCACGCTCGACAACTTCCTGCTCACGCCACACATGGGCGCGCGCACCGAGGAGGCCGACAAGCGGACGTGCGCGATGTCGGCAGGCATCGTGCTGGAGCACCTGGGCTTCTAGGCGGGCCGCAGACGCAAGAGAGGCGAAGGCCGCCTAGCGCGGCCAGACGAGAGGAGAGAGCATGGCTAGGTTCGAGGGCATCATCACGCCGATGGTCACGCCGTTCAATCGCGACGAGGGACAGACCATCAACTTCGACGCGGGCGCCCAGCTCGTGGAGAAGCTCATCGACGGCGGCGTCACCGGCGTCTTCCCGTTCGGCACGAACGGCGAGTTCCACGTCTGCACCCCCGAGGAGAAGATCTCGTTCTCGCGCTTCGTCATCGAGCGCGTCGACGGCCGCGTCCCGGTGTTCGTTGGCACCGGCTCCTGCTCGACGCGCGAGGCCATCCAGCTATCGCAGGAGGCCGAGGCTGCGGGCGCGACGGCGCTTTCCGTCATCTGTCCGTACTTCGTGAAGCCGAAGCGCGAGGACCTCATCGGCTACTTCAGCGAGGTCGCGGCCAGCGTCAAGATTCCCGTCATCCTCTACAACATCCCGGGCAACACCGGCACCAACCTGCCCGCCGACGTGGTGGCCGAGCTCGCCGACGTGCCCAACATCTGCGGCATCAAGGACAGCTCGGGTGACATGGACAACCTCAAGGGATACCTCGACGCCACCGAGGGCAAGGGCTTCGAGGTCCTCGTGGGCAGCGACTCCAAGATCATGCCCGCGCTCAAGCTGGGCGCCGCCGGCGCCATCGCAGGCACCTCGAACCTGATCACCGAGCAGGTCGTCGCCCTCTACGAGGCGACCAAGGCGGGCGACGACGAGCGCGCCGCCCAGCTGCAGGAGGACATCAACCCGCTGCGCGAGGTCATCCACCTGGCGGCGCAGCCGGCCATGGTCAAGCGCGCGCTCGAGCTCTCCGGCATCCCCGTGGGCCCGGCGCGCCTCCCCACCCGCGACGCGACGCCCGAGCAGGACGAGAAGGTCCGCGCCATGCTGGACCACTACGGCATCGCCCACGAGTAGGCAGCCGTCACAAGCGAACCAGACAGGATCTTCCCAGGAGGCAGAATGGCACAGGAAACACCCCTCAACATGGAGCGCGTCACGCTCGTGGACCATCCGCTCGTCCAGCACAAGCTGTCGCTGCTCCGTGCCGAGGACACCTCGACGGCGCAGTTCCGCCAGCTCGTCCGCGAGCTGGCCATCATCCTTGCCTACGAGGCCACCCGTGACCTCGAGCTCGAGGACTACGAGGTGAAGACCCCGCTCGAGACCATGGTGGGGCGCCGCATCGCCGGCAAGAAGCTCGCTGTGGTGCCCATACTCCGCGCGGGCCTCGGCATGATGGAAGGCGTGCTCGACATCATCCCGGCGGCCCACGTGGGCGTGCTGGGGATGTCCCGCGACGAGGAGACCTTCCAGCCGGTGGAGTACTACAAGAACCTGCCGTTCAACATCGACCAGCGCGTGTGCCTGCTCGTGGACCCGATGCTCGCCACCGGCGGCTCGCTCTGCGACGCCATAGGCTCGCTGCGCGAGGCAGGCGCCAAGGACATCCGCGCGCTCACGCTCGTCTCCGCCCCGGTGGGGCTCAACGTGGTGCAGGAGTACGACCCCGACGTGCGCATCTTCACCGGCGCCATCGACCGCGAGCTCAACGAGCACGCCTACATCCTGCCGGGCCTCGGCGACGCGGGCGACCGCATCTTCGGCACGCAGGTGAAGTAGGGATGCAGACGCGGGTTGCCGTGATGGGGATCATCGTCGAGGACCTGTCCTCGGCGGAGGCGCTCAACGAGGTGCTCCACGAATACCGTGGCTGGCTCGTGGGCCGCATGGGCATCCCCTATCGTGAGCGCGGCATCGCCGTCATCAGCGTCGCCATCGATGCGCCCCAGGACGTGACCGCCGCGCTCGCGGGGCGCATCGGCGCCCTCCCGCATGTGAGCGTGAGGACCGCCTATTCGAACGCCATCTTCGACGACGAGGAGGATGGGCCCTCGTTCGGATAGGCGGTCGCACGCCAACTGGGGCTTTTCTGTGTGGAATGGGCATATCGCGCCGACGCGCGATACCATGTACCGTATTCATGCTCAATTTCCATGCATGCCCGCCAGGGGCCGTCACGGCCAGACGCAGCCCCCGAACGAAAAGAGCCGACGTGTTCCACAAGCGCAGCAAGCAGAGCCATAAGAGCATTTCTGAACGCGAGCTGCGTGCACG